>NZ_CALWUN010000018.1 GCF_944384735.1 uncultured Agathobaculum sp.
TCCCCGACGCCGCCGACCGCCTCGGTGATCCACATCGGGTCGCCGCCGAACAGCTCGTTGTACTCGGGCGTGCGCAGGTGGCGCGCCATGCGCAGGTGCAGCACGAAATCGTCCATGATCTCCTGCGCCTCGGACTCGGTCAGCACGCCCGCGGCGAGGTCGCGCTCGAAGTAGATGTCAAGGAAGGTCGAGGTACGGCCCAGGCTCATCGCCGCGCCGTTCTGCTGCCGGATGCCCGCAAGGTAGCCGAAGTACAGCCACTGCACGGCTTCCTTGGCGTTCTCGGCCGGGCGGGAAATATCGAAGCCATAGTCGGCGGCCATTTTGAGCATGTCGCGCAGCGCGAGGATCTGGTCGCTCAGCTCCTCGGCCGTGCGGATCTCGGCTTCGGTCGTCGGCACGTCGCCCAGCGCGTCCTTGTCGCGCTGCTTCTCGGCGATCAGCCGGTCGACACCGTAGAGCGCGACGCGGCGGTAGTCGCCAATGATGCGGCCGCGGCCGTAGGCATCGGGCAGGCCGGTCAACAGGCCGACGTGGCGCGCCTCGCGCACGTCCTTGGTATAGGCGGAAAAGACGCCGTCGTTATGCGTCTTATGGTACTTGAACTCCTGCTCGATCTTGGGGGAAACCTCATAGCCGTAGGCCTTGCAGGCCTCGCGCACCATGCGCATGCCGCCGAACGGGTTGCACGCGCGCTTGAGGGGCTCGTCGGTCTGCAAACCGACGATCACCTCGTTTTCCTTGTCGAGATAACCCGCACCGAACGCCCGGATCGTAATCACGGTTTCGGTGTCGACGTTGCGCACGCCGCCCTTTTCGCGCTCCTCGGCGAGCAGCGCGTCGAATTTCTCGCGCATCGCGGTCGTGCGGGCGGTCGCGGGCGCGAGGAACGCGCCGTCGCCCTCATAGGGTGTGTAATTCTTCTGGATGAAGTCGCGGACGTTGATCTCATCCTGCCAGTCGCCAGTGACAAAGCCCTTCCAAGCGTTCATCGGAAATCCTCCATTTCTCACTTTTCGATGTCCCATGCCGGAGGAAAAGCCGCGCCCACGAAAAAAGGGCAGCATCGCGTATTCCTGCGACACTGCCCAGACGGACGGCATAATAGATACACGCCCCTGTTCCCCGGTGGTTTTGCCCACCTTAGCCCGTCAGTCGCAGGGGGTTGTTATTGCATTTTGTGGTTTAAGGATACCATATCACAGCGCGGTGCGCAAGTGCTGAAACACACAAAGTTTTGACATTTCCCGCCTGCGCCCCTGCTGGGAACATACAAAGCAGGTATTTTTGCCCGCCGCGTAAAATCCGTGGAAAACCACTTCACAAGGCAGGAAAAAAGAGGTATGATAAGGGTAATCAAACATCAAGGAGGTCGAGACAATGAAAATCGGTATGCTGACGAGCGGCGGCGACTGCCAGGGCCTGAACTCCGCGCTGCGCGGCGTAGCCAAAACGCTGTATAACGAACTAGGCAGCAAGGTGACCATCTACGGCATCCGAGACGGCTACCGCGGCCTGATCGAGGGCGACTACCATGTGATGAGCCCCAAGGATTTTTCGGATATCCTGACACTGGGCGGCACCATCCTCGGCACCTCGCGCCAGCCGTTCAAAGAGATGAAAAAGGCCAGCGAGGACAGCGAGGAAACCAAGCTGGAAAAGATGCTCAAAACGGTCAACGAGGAAGGCTTTGACTGCCTTGTCATCCTCGGCGGCAACGGCACGCACAAAACCGCCAACCTCTTGAGCGAGAACGGCGTCAATGTCGTCACCCTGCCCAAGACGATCGACAACGACCTGTGGGGCACCGAAACGACCTTTGGCTTCCAGTCCGCGATCGACATTGCCGCGACCGTGATCGACTCCATCCACTCGACCGCGTTCTCCCATTCCCGCGTGTTCATCGTCGAGGTGATGGGGCATAAGGCCGGCTGGCTGACGCTGTACGCGGGCATCGCCTCGGGCGCGGACATCATCGTCATCCCCGAGATCCCCTACTCGGCCAAGGCCATCGCCAAGGCCATCCAAAAGCGCGAGCAGAACGGCAAGCGCTTTTCCATCCTTGCGGTCGCGGAAGGCGCGATCAGCCAGGAAGAGGCCAAGATGAGCAAAAAGGAATTCAAGGCCGCGCGCGAGAACATGCCCTACCCGTCCATTTCCTACCGCATTGCGGACGAGCTCAAGGAGCTGACCGGGCAGGAGATCCGCGTCACCATCCCCGGACACTACCAGCGCGGCGGCGCGCCCTGCCCGGCCGACCGCCTGCTGACCAGCCGCCTCGGCGTGGCGGCGGCGCAGCTCATCCGCGAGAAGAAGTACGGCTACATGGTTGCGGTGCAGAACGACTGCATCGTGCCGGTGCCGCTCTCCGAGGTCGCGGGCAAGCTCAAGACCGTGCCGCCCGACGGCGAAGTCGTGCGCGCGGCGCGCGCCCTCGGCCTGTCGCTGGGCGACTGACCGACGCCCCGCCCTTTTGTGATAACTTTGATGTCCGAAGCAGTCCAGCATACGCTGGACTGCTCAGTCTGGCGATAAAGTCCTCGCGCCGCAGCGCGCATTGTTCAGCCGCTCTGTGAGCGGCATCAAAAAAGCGAGCTTTGCCCGCTTTTTTGATACATTCGATTCGATCGGAAGCGTGGTTCCGATCGAGAGGCTGTCGAAAACCATGTTTTTCGACAGCCTCTCAGTCCAGCATACGCTGGACTGTTTCCTTAATTCCGGCGCCGTCCCGTCCCCTGTCTGGCGGCGCGGCATATACCGCCCTGCGGTGCGCCATCTTGGCGTACCGCAGGGCTTTTTGACGCATCCGCGGCGATTGCGCGGCACATTTCCCCCATGCAGCCGGTATGCTTTGCGTGAAACCCTTGCGCCGCCCGCCAAAAAAGCGTATACTAACCATATCTGAATACCGGGAGGACGACTGGAATGCAGGACGGATTTGTCAAAATAGCCGCCGCCACGCCCGCGCTGCGCGTGGCCGACTGTTCCTATAACGCTTCGGAAATCATCACGCTGGCCAGGCAGGCGGCAGCGAAAGGCGCGCAGCTCATTGTGTTCCCCGAGCTGTGCCTGACCGGCTACACCTGCGGCGACCTGTTCTTGCAGCAGACGCTGCTGGACGGCGCGCTTGCCGCGCTCGAGACCGTGCGCAGCCAGACCGCGTCGCTGCATGCCGCCCTCGTCGTCGGCCTGCCGCTGCGCCTGCACGGCAAGCTGTACAACGTCGCGGCCGTGCTGTGCGGCGGCGTGGTCGAGGGCATCGTGCCCAAGCAGTGCATCCCGAACTATGCGGAGTTTTATGAGCAGCGCCATTTCGTCTCGGGTGCGGACGTGCCGTTCCAGACGGTCGAGCTGCCGCTGGACGGCGGCTGCTCGACGCTGTTCGCGGGCGGCGAACCGCTGGTGTTCCGTTGTCAGGCCATGCCGGACTTCTCGTTCGGCGTGGAGATCTGCGAAGACCTGTGGGCGCCCGAGCCGCCGTCGGCCGGGCTTGCGCAGGCGGGCGCGCACATCATCGTCAACCTGTCCGCGTCGGACGAGCTGGTCGGCAAGGCGGACTACCGCCGCGACCTCGTGCGGCAGCAGTCCGCACGGCTGCTGTGCGCCTATGTGTATGCGGATGCGGGCTTTGGCGAATCGACGCAGGACTTGGTCTTCGCCGGGCACGACCTGATCGCGGAAAACGGCGCGCTGCTCACCGAAAGCCGTCTGTTTGAGGGCGGCGTGCTCTACGCGGACGTCGATGTGCAGCGCCTTGCGCACGAGCGCCGCCGCATGAACACCTTTACCGCCGCCGCAATGCCGAACGAGGCCGTTTTCTCGCTCTCCCTGCGCGAAAACGACCTTGCTGACCGCGTTTTCCCGCGCGCGCCGTTCGTCCCGGGCGACAAGGCGCAGCGCGACGCTCGCTGCGAGGAGATCCTGACCATCCAGGCGGTCGGTCTGGCCACCCGCCTGCGCGCCGCGCACGCGACGACCGCGGTCGTCGGCCTGTCGGGCGGCTTGGACTCGACGCTCGCGCTCATCGTCACCGCGCACGCGTTTGACCGGCTGGGACTCGACCGCAAGGGCATCCTTGCGGTCACCATGCCGTGCTTCGGCACGACCGCCCGCACGCGCGGCAATGCGGAAAAGCTGGCCGAGGCCTACGGCACGACGCTGCAGACCGTCGATATCAAGGCCGCGGTCGACCAGCACTTTGCCGACATCGGCCACGACTGGAACGACCACAGCGTCACCTTCGAAAACGCGCAGGCGCGCATGCGCACGCTGGTGCTGATGGATTTGGCCAACAAGTGCGGCGGCATGGTCATCGGCACGGGCGACCTGTCCGAGCTGGCGCTCGGCTGGGCGACCTACAACGGCGACCACATGAGCATGTACGGCGTCAACGCCTCCATCCCCAAAACGCTGGTGCGCTATCTCGTCGCCTACGAGGCCGACCGTGCGCTGGGCGAGCTGTCGGACGTATTGTACGACGTGCTGGACACGCCGGTCTCGCCCGAGCTGCTGCCGCCCAAGGACGGCGAGATCAGCCAGAAGACCGAGGACCTGGTCGGCCCATACGAGCTGCACGACTTCTTCCTCTATTACCTGCTGCGCTTCGGCTACCCGCCGCGCAAGATCTACCGCGCCGCGCGCAGGACCTTCGCGGGCGTATACGATGACGCGACGATCAAAAAGTGGCTGGTGACCTTTATCCGCCGATTCTTCACCCAGCAGTTCAAGCGCTCCTGCCTGCCGGACGGCCCCAAGGTCGGCACGGTCGCGCTGTCGCCGCGCGGCGACTGGCGCATGCCGTCGGACGCGTCGAGCGCGCTCTGGCTGAAAGAGGCAGAGAGCCTGTAAGCCTATCCCTCCGCAAAGGAGCACGAACTTTTGAAAACCTTGATCCGCAGGCTGGCGGCGGTGCTGACCGCCGCCCTGCTCTGTTTTAACCTCTATTACGAGCTGGCGCCCGGCTGCGTCGTCCGCCCGGAACAGAAATTCGCCTTTGCCGCGGCGTTTGTCGTGCTGTTGTGGTTTGCGCTGTTTTACGGCGTGCCGGGGGGCGCCCGCGAAAAACGGCGGCACGATTACGTGCTGCTGCTGTTCTGGTACTACCTGTGGGTGCTGGCAAACGTGCTGTTTTTCGACAACGCCTTCGGCCGCGGCCTGTCGATGCACGCAACCTTCGAAAGGGTCAACCTCGAGCCGTTCCGCACCATCCGCAACTACCTGATCGCCTACGATTACGGCAACATTTCGCTGCGGCCGGTCATCCTGAACCTGCTGGGCAACCTGGTCGCGTTCGCGCCGATGGGCGTATTCCTGCCCGCGCTGTTCCGCTGGCAGCGCAGCATTTTCTTCTTCACCGCAACGCTGACACTCGGCATCACGGCGGTCGAGGTCGCGCAGGTGTACACGGGCGCCGGCTCGTGCGACGTGGACGATCTGATTTTGAACCTCGCCGGGGCGCTCATCGTGTTCGTTTTCTGCCGCATTACGCCCATCTGGAAGCATCTCTGCCGGGTCAACCCCCGGAAGTAAAGGAGTGGACTGCTTTGCAGAACGACATCTCCCCTATCCTGCTCGATCTGGGGCAGGGCGGGTACCGTCTCATTTTCGCCCCCACGCGTGTGGCACAACGCGCAAGGGACTACCAGATGCGGTTTGACGCGTGGCTGCACGCACCGGAAACCGACCATGGCTACTGGCGCACCAGCCCGGACGGCTCGCGAGCGTTGTGCTACGACGGGGCGGAAGCCTTTGTCAAGTGGCTGAACGAATATGTGCTGGACGAAACAGATTGCCGTGCATATATCGTGCCGACACTGTATTTTTAAGAAAGGGGTTATTCCCGATGTTTGACACCGTACTCATCGCCGGCCTCGGCCTGATGGGCGGCTCGATGGGCAAGACCATCAAGGCGCGCACGCTCAGCCGGGTGCTCGGCTGGAACCGCACCCGCCGCACCGCCGAGCAGGCGCTCGCGGACGGCGCGATCGACGCGATTGCGACCGACGCGCTGTTCAAGGAAGCCGACCTCGTCATCATCGGCCTGTATCCGCAGGCGACGGTCGACTGGCTGCTGAAAAATATGAAAAAGTTCAAAAAGGGCTGCGTCGTGGTCGATATGGTCGGCGTCAAGCAGTTCATGGTCGACCGGCTCGAGCAGTCCGCGCTCGACGCGGGCGTGCACTTTGTCGGCGGGCACCCGATGGCCGGGCGCGAGTTTTCCGGTCTGGACTTTTCGCTGCCGACGCTGTTCGACGGCGCGAGCATGATCTTCGTGCCGACGGAAAGCAGCAATGAGCGCGTGCTCGAGCAGCTGGAAGCCTACTTCCTGTCGCTCGGCTTCGGCCAGACCGTGCGCTGCACGGCCGCGCAGCACGACCGCATGATCGCCTTTACCTCCCAGCTGGCGCATGTCGTGTCCTCGGCGTACATCAAAAGCCCGGAGGCCGAGCGCCACAACGGCTACTCGGCGGGCAGCTACAAGGACCTGACCCGCGTGGCCAAGCTCAACGAAACCATGTGGAGCGAGCTGTTTTTGTGCAACGCCGAGCCGCTCGCACACGAGATCGACGAGATCATCACCCACCTTGACGAGTACCGCCGCGCCATCCGCGCGGGCGACCGAGAAACGCTGACCGCGCTGTTGCGCGACGGCCGCGAACGCAAGGAAGCGCTGGGATGAGCATATCATACGCAGAAAAACCGCCCCGATGGGCGGTTTTTCTGCTGGCAGCGCTATTTTCTGCAACGCCAGACGCATTTTCCGTATCGGGCGCCATCGCACCGTCCGGCGCAAAGCACCGTGCACCGTGTGCGCGGCGTTCCGACGTCTGCCGGATAGGCGCCGTTTGACAAGCCACACCCGTCGGGTATAATAAAAGGGTATGCACATAAGGAAGGGGACGCTTTCATGCAAAAGCTGCACGGCAAAAACCTGCTGCTCGTTGGGTTTACGCTGTTTTCCATGTTCTTTGGCGCGGGCAACCTGATTTTCCCGCCCTATCTCGGCGCGACGTCCGGAACGGCTGCGTGGCCTGCCTTTGTCGGCTTTGCGCTCAGCGCGATTGGCCTGCCCGTGCTGGGCGTGATCGCGGTGGCGCGGTCGGGCGGCCTGTCCACCCTCGCCGGACGGGTGCACCCGCGCTTTGCCGCGGTGTTCACACTGCTCATCTACCTGTCGATCGGCCCGTGCCTTGCCATCCCGCGCACGGCGAGCACTTCGTTTGAGATGTTCACACCGCTCATCGGCGGCGGCCCGGCCAGACAGGCGGCCTATTCAGCGGTCTTTTTCGCGGCTGCGTTTCTGATTGCGCTGCGCCCGGACAAGCTGACCGACCGGCTTGGCAAGCTGCTCTGCCCGACGCTCATTGCGCTGATCGTACTGCTGTTTGCGGGATGCCTGATCCATCCGGTCGCGGACGGCTATGGCACAGTGCAGGCAAATTACGCATCGCTGCCCGTCGCGGCCGGCTTTTTGAGCGGCTATCAGACGATGGACACCATCGCGGCGCTCAACTTTGGCGCGATCATCGCGCTCAACATCCGCGCCAAGGGCATAGAGGACGAACGGCAGGTCGTGCGCGGCACCATCCGTGCGGGCTGGATTGCGGGCGCGGTGCTGCTCGTCATCTATGCGATGCTGACGCATGCGGGCGCGCTGGCGGGCGCTGCCTTCCCCCTCGGTGCGTCCGGTGCGGATACGCTGTCCGCGCTGGCCTATGCGCTGTTCGGCATGCCGGGGCGCGTGCTGCTGGCCGCGATTTTCCTGATCGCCTGCCTGAACACCTGCATCGGCTTGATCTCGTGCGTCAGCGACTATTTCCACGGCCTGTTCCCGCGCATATCCTACCGCGCGTTCGCGGCCTTCTTTTCATTGGCCAGCATGGTCGTGTCCAACATCGGCCTTGCAGGCATCATCCGGCTGTCCACGCCGGTGCTGAACGCCATTTACCCGGCGGCGATCGTGCTGATCGCGCTGTCGTTCGTGCCGCATCTCGCCCCGTTCCGGCTGGTCTACCCGCTGGCCGTCGGCCTGACCTGTGTACAAAGCGTGACCGAAGCGCTCGCGCACAGCGGCCTGTCCATCCCGGTCTGGACGGATGCGGTCGCCGCCCTGCCGCTGACTGGCGCGGGCTTCGGCTGGGTGCTGCCCGCGCTTGCGGGACTGCTGCTCGGCCTGCTCCTGTCCGACCGCACACCACAGGCCGCCTGAATACCGCATATCGCGAAGGGGACGCCATGCAGCGTCCCCTTTTGCAGCACTCTTTTTCCCGACGAGCGACGTATGCCGTCACTTTCTACAAGAAGGCTCTGCAAAAATGTTAATAATCTGTAAGCATTGACAAAGAACAGTTGACCCACGCCCGCCTGCATCGTACAATAGAGGAAGAAGCCGCAAGGAGGGCATGCGATGAACATTTCTTTTTTCCTCAAACCCAAGGGGGAAGTCTCTTACTTATTCGAGGACCGTCCGGTGCGGGCGGCGCTTGACGATATGATGGAAAGCGGGTTTACCGCCATCCCGGTGATCGACGCCAAGGGGCGTTACACCGGCACGATCACCGAGGGCGATTTCCTGCGCCTGCTGCTCAGCCGCACCTCCGGCCAGATCGACCGGCTGACGGTCGGGCAGGTCGAACGCCGCATCCGGCACCGCTCGGTCGGCATCGACGCACGCATGGACGACCTGATCGAATTGGTCATGGCGCAGAACTTCGTGCCCGTGACCGACGGCCGCGGCATGTTCTGCGGCATCGTCACCCGGCGCGATGTGATCCAGTTCCTGCGCGACTCGCGCGACAAGGCAATGCAGCGCTGAACGGGCAGGAAGGGCAAACGCCTGCCCAAGAAAGGCCGGGAAAAAGGGCGGCGGAACCACCCCCAGCGGGCGTCCTGCCGCCCTGTTTGTCCTTTTTTCATTGCAGCATGAAAAACCCCGTTATTTCTTTCGAAATAACGGGGTTTTGTGGAGCTTGCGGCCGGACTCGAACCGGCGACCTGCGCATTACGAATGCGCTGCTCTACCAACTGAGCCACGCAAGCATCACTGTTTTTTTATTATATCATCCTGTGCTGAATATGTCAACAAGTTTTTTCAATCTGTCCAGACAGACGGCACGGCAGGCCGATAGGGCTTACGGCTGGCAGCCATGCTTGTGCACCGCTGCGGCCGCAGAGCCCGCATCGTCCTGCTGCAAGCCGGTTGCGCCGGCTCAGCCCTCGTAATCGGCTTCGTTTTCCCAGTTATGCCAGACAGCCTGCACGTCGTCGTTATCCTCGAGGTTGTCGAGCAGCTTGCGCATCTGCGCCATGTCCTCTTCCTTTTCCAGCGTGATATAGTTCTGCGGCACCAGTTCGACCTCGGCCTCGACGAACGAATAGCCCAGTGTCTCAAGCGCCTCGCGCACGGCGGAGAAGTCGTCCGGCGCGGTGTAGATTTCAAAGGTATCCTCGTCGGCCTGAAAGTCCTCTGCGCCCGCCTCGAGCGCCTGCATCATGACGGTATCCTCGTCCAGTTCGCCGCGCTCCATGATGATAACGCCCTTTTTGTCAAACTGCCAGGATACGCAGCCCGTCGCGCCCAGACCCGCGCCGTACTTGTCGAACAGGTGGCGCACGTCCGCGACGGTGCGGTTCTTGTTGTCGGTCAGCGTCTCGACGACGACAGCCACGCCGCCCACGCCATAACCTTCGTAATTGTTGGCCTCGTAGTTGACCTGCCCGTTCGCACCCGAATACTTATCCAACGTGCGCTTGATGTTGTCGTTGGGCATGTTGTTCGCCTTGGCCTTGGCGATGCAGTCGCGCAGGCGGGAGTTGAAGTCCGGGTTTGCCGAGCCGCCCTCTTTGATCGCGATGGCCATTTCACGGCCGATTTTGGTGAAGATTTTTGCCTTTTTGGCATCGTTGGCGCCTTTGCGCTTGGCAATATTATGCCACTTGGAATGTCCCGACATAGTGGAATGTCCCTCTTTCTATCTGAAAATAATTTTAATATAACCTCAAAAACGCCATACGGCGCATACAAATTTTATCAGATTTTCCCCGCTTTCGCAAGAGCTGCGCGCATATTTTTCGTGCAGGCCGCGCAAACTATGCTTGCAAACTCAAAACCAAAGAGGTGATTTTACCATGGGTAAGCAGAACAAGCGTCAGAACCAGTCCACCACCAACCAGAACCCGTCGAGCACGCAGAACAAGAACCAGAACCCGACGACGTCCAACCAGTGCCCGAACGGCTAAACGCCTTTCCCCTGCGCCGCAGGGCGCACAAAGCCGCCGCTTGGGCGGCGATATCGAAAAGCCGGGCTTCGCCCGGCTTTTCGGTTTGTTCCCGGCAGCGTGAGGACCGCCCGCAGGCGGTCCTTTTGCGTTCCGTTTTTGCCGGGCACCCGTCCCACGGCGCGGCAGGGCGCTGCCCGGTCAGTCCTGATAAAACGCGCCGAAGCCCTTGTAGGCCATATACAGGTCGAGCTTGGAGATGACCTCGAACGGCGCGTGCATGGACAGCACAGGCACACCCGCGTCGACCGTGTCGATGTTGCGGTTGGCCAGATACATGGCGACCGTACCGCCGCCGCCCTGGTCGACCTTGCCCAGCTGGCCGGTCTGCCAGACGAGGCCCGCCTTGTCGAAAATGCAGCGGATGCGCGCCATCAGCTCGGCGGTCGCGTCCGACGTGCCCGACTTGCCGCGCGAGCCGGTGTACTTCATCAGCGAAAAGCCGCAGTTGAGCTTGGCGTCGTTGCGCTTTTCGGAAACGTCGGGGAAGTTGGGGTCGAAAGCGTTGCACACGTCGGCCGACAGGCAGACCGAATGTTCATAGCACTCGTCCTGCAAGGCGCCCTGCGCACGGCACAGGTCGGCCATGAAGGTGTCGAACGCGCGCGACTGCATGCCGGTCACGCCCTCCGAGCCGATCTCCTCCTTGTCGACCAGCAGGCAGACGCAGGTGTGCGCCGGGGTTTCGGCAAGGTCAAGCAGCGCGGTCGCCGCCGGGTAGGAGCAGACGCGGTCGTCGTGGCCGTACGCGCCGACCATCGAGCGGTCAAAGCCGATATCGCAGGCCTTGAACGCGGGCACGCAGCACAGCTCGGCCGACAGGAAATCGGCTTCGACCATGCCGTACTGGCGGTTCAGGTGCTCCATCACGGCCAGCTTGATCTTGTCGCTGCACTTTTCGTCGACCGTTTCGCTCGGCGCCGAGCCGATCAGGATGTTCAGCCCCTCGCCCTTGATAACCTCGGTCGCCTTTTTGGTCATCTGCTCGGTCGCAAGGTGGGGCAGCAGGTCGGTGATGACGAACTTGGGGTCGCCCGGCTTGTCGCCGACGCGCACCTCGACCGTTTTCATCTGTCCGTCGTGGCACACGCAGACCACGCCGCGCAGCTCGAGCGGGATGGCCGTCCACTGGTACTTCTTGATGCCGCCGTAGTAGTGCGTCTTAAAGAAGGCCATGCCGCCGTCCTCGTAGAGCGGCACGGTGCGGATATCGACGCGCGGCGCGTCGAGGTGGGCGGCGGTCAGGCGCACGCCCTCCGCGATGTCCTTTTTGCCGATGACGGCCAGCATGACGCCCTTGTTCCGGTTGACCTGATAGATCTTGTCGCCGGTTTTGAGGATATCGTCGCGTTTCCACGCCCGGAAGCCCTTTGTCTCGGCCATGCGGACGATCTCCTTTACCGCGTCGCGCTCGGTCTTGGCTTCGTCAAGGAAGGCCTTGTAACCCTCGGCATATTTCTGCATCCCCTGCTTATCACCGTCGGTCAGACGGTCAAAACCGGGTTTCTTGTCATAAAACAGCTGTTCAGAAGTCATGGTTGTTCTCCTTTGCATAATTCTCCGAAAATCGCGTCAGCCTGCAATTGGAGCAAGGCAAGGCTGCCGTTGTTTTCCACAATATAGCTGCACCGCGCGCGGTAGAAATCCGCGTCCGGCTGCGCCGCGACGCGGGCGCGGGCGGCAGGCTCGTCCAGCCCGTCGCGCGCCATGATGCGCTGGACGCGCACGTCGGTGTCGGCAATCACACCGACCACGCATTCGCACAGGTCGTCCGCCCCGACCTCATAGAGCGTCGGCGCGTCGTACAGCACAAACGGGCAGTCCCCCTGCGCGCGCAGTTCGTCCAGCGACGCCGCGCGGATATAGGGCAGCGTGATCCCGTTCAGCTTTTGCAGCTTGTCCGGGTCGGCAAATACGATCGCCGCAAGTTTTCGCCGGTCGAGCGCGCCGGTTTCGTCCAGTACGCCGCCGAACGCCGCGTCGAGCGCATCCAGCATGTCCCGGTTTTCGGCGCACAGGCGGCGGTAGACCGCGTCCGCGTCCACCCAGCCCGCGCCCTTGTCGCACAGCAGCGCGGCGAACGTGCCCTTGCCCGTGCCGCTGCCGCCGGTCAGTCCGATGATTCTCATTGTTCCACCATCCTTTGCGGGTTATGCGGTCAGTCCAGCTCGATCACATGGAAGCCCGCGGCTTTTTTGATGCGGTTGGCGACCGCCAGACCCAGCCCCTCGTCGGGCGGGCACTGCGCCCAAATCTGCGCAACGTCGGTGTCGTCGAACGCGCGCAGGCGGTCGAACACCTCACGCGCCTGCGCGGCGAGGTCGTCCTGCGCGCCGAAGCACTCGACCACGCAGGTGGGGAAACAGTCCCGGTATTCGTCAAAGCACAGTACACCGGTGGGGCCGGAGATACGCGCCGCGATGTAGTTTGCCGTCTGTTGTGGGTCGCCGCGCACGACCGTCACGGGCGCCTTGGGCGCGTAGTGGCGGTATTTCATGCCGGGCGCGGACACGCGCACGTCGTCGCCGATCTTTTCGTACAGCGCGCGGTCAACCTCGACCTCGCCCAGCACGGTTTCGAGCTGCTCAAGCGTGATGCCGCCCGGACGCAGCAGGCGCGGCGGGTCGAGCGCGAGCGTGACGACCGTCGACTCGACGCCGACGCCGCACGGCCCGCCGTCCAAAATGGCGGCAATTTTGCCGTCCATGTCGCGCAGCACATGCGCGGCCGTCGTCGTGGACGGGCGGCCGGACGTGTTGGCCGACGGCGCAGCCAGCGGCACGCCCGCCGCGCGGATCAGGTCGCGCGCCAGCGGGTGCGACGGCAGGCGGATGCCGACCGTGTCCAGCCCGCACGAAACCTCGTCGGGGATGCGCCCACCCTTGGGCACGATCAGCGTCATCGGCCCCGGCCAGAACGCCTCGGCCAGCAGCCGCGCCTCGGGCGGCACAGCGGGGCACAGGTCATAAATCTGGTCGAAGTCCGCGATGTGCACGATCAGCGGGTTATCCTGCGGACGGCCCTTCGCGCGGAAGATTTTGGCCACCGCTTGCCCATTCAGGGCGTTGGCGGCAAGGCCGTACACCGTCTCGGTCGGCATGCCGACCACCTCGCCCTGTAATATCAGGCCGGCCGCGGTCGTGACGGCATTTTTATCCTCTTGTGGGGAAAGCATGACTGTTTTCATGCTTGTTTTCACTTCCTTGTGGGTTTTGTTATCCAACAATCGCCGTGACCGACGCCACCTGCACCATCGAGGGGTCGATCACGCCGGTGTAGATGCCGACCACGACCAGCGCAACGCCGATGGCGAGCACGATCAGCTTTTTGGTGATCTTGAGCGCCAGCAGCACCAGATTGACCGCGACGAGCGCGATGCCGATCCAGAGCCACGGCACGTTTTGCAGCAATGCGGTAAGTTCGTTCATAAGGGTTCTCCTTTCGGGGTCAGGTCTCGCCCTGCGCCTTCAGCTTTTCGGCGGTGTCCGCCGCGATGAGCGCGTCGAGCACCTCGTCCATGTCGCCGTTTAAAAACTGGTCAAGCTTGTAGAGCGTCAGCTTGATGCGGTGGTCGGACACGCGGTTTTCCGGAAAGTTGTAGGTGCGGATGCGCTCCGAGCGGTCGCCCGTGCCGACCTGACTTTTGCGGTCGGCCGCGATAGCGGCCTGCTGCTTTTCGACCTCGGCCTCATAGAGGCGGCTGCGCAGCACGCGCAGCGCCTTGTCCTTGTTCTTGTGCTGGCTGCGCTCGTCCTGACATTCGACGACCGTGCCGGTCGGGATGTGGGTGACGCGGATGGCCGAGGACGTTTTATTGATATGCTGGCCGCCCGCGCCCGATGACCGGAAGGTGTCGATGCGCAAGTCGCTCGGGTCGAGATAGAAGTCCACTTCTTCCGCTTCGGGCAGCACGGCGACCGTCGTCGTCGAGGTGTGGACGCGCCCCTGGCTCTCGGTCGCGGGCACGCGCTGCACGCGGTGCACGCCCGACTCGAATTTGAGCCGGGAATAGACCATGTCGCCCGCCACGCGGAACACGATCTCCTTGTAGCCGCCCAGTTCGGTCTCGGACGCGCCCATCACTTCGGTCTGCCAGCCGCGTTTGTCGGCGTACATCGTATACATGCGGTACAGGTCGGCCGCAAACAGCGCGCTTTCCTCGCCGCCCGCGCCGCCGCGTATTTCCACGAAAATATTTTTGCCGTCGTTCGGGTCTTTGGGCAGCAGCAGGATTTTCAGTTCTTCTTCCAGCCGCGCGACGTCCGCCTTGGCCTCGTGCAGCTCCTGCTGGGCAAGCTCCTTCATGTCCGGGTCGGAGAGCAGCTCGGTCGCGTCGGCGACCGTCTGCTGCGCCTGCTGATAGGCGCGGTACGCCGCGACGATCGGTTCCAGCTCGTTTCGCTCTTTTAACAGCTTGGCCGCGCGGTCGGGGTCGTCGTACAGCCCCGGCTCGGACAAACGGGCTTCCAGCTCATCCATGCGCTGGCACAGCCCTTTCACTTTTTCAAACATGCGTTTCTCCTTCCCCTCAGGCCGTCCATCGGCCGGTCAGCATCAGCCCGAGGATCGAGCAGTATTCACGACAGCGCACCGCCACCCACTGTGCGGGGTGCGGCGTGGGCGCGGGCACGCCCAGCCCTTCCTCATAGCCCGCGCGGCGCAGCAGCATCTTGGCGCGCGCAAGGTGGTAGTCGCTCGTCACGACCGCCGCAGTGTAATCGCCGTGGGCGTGCCCCTCGGCGGTTTCGATCAGCGCGCGTGCGTTGGTCAGGTTTTCGATCGTGTTGGTCGACTCGTCCTCGCGCAGCAGGCGCGCGGGGTCGACGCCCTTCTGTTCGGTCAGGTAGGCGAACATGGCGTCCGCTTCCGAGCACGGCTCGTTGCCGCCCTGCCCGCCGCACAGCACGGCCTTGCTGTCCGGGTTGGCGGCCAGCAGGTCGGCCGCGGTGTCACACCGCGCGGCCAGCGCAGCGGACGGCTGTCCATCCGGGTTGACCAGCGCGCCCAGCACGAGGTAATAGTCCGCGTGCGTGTCGGCGTCGTCCGTCCGCATGCCCGCCTGAATGACAAAAATCTGTATCGCCGCGAACGACACGACCAGCAGCGCGAACAGCACGCGCCCGGCGGCTGCCAGCACGCGGCAGACGCGGTATTTCTCGCGCAGGCGCAGCACCAGCCACAGCCCCGCGCAGCCGACGGCAATCGCGAGGAAGAACGCCGCGCCGAAGCGCGACGGCGGCCACGGCAGCTGCACCACGCCGCCCACGGCGAACAGCGCCGCGAGCGCCAGCCAGAATTTGCGTTCGGTCATTGCTGTAATTCCTCCAGCTCGGCCGCGACGGCCTCCCATTCGTCCATCTTGGCGGCAAGTGACTCGTCGCAGGTCTCCTTTTCGGTCATCAGCTCGAGCAGCCGCGCCGAGTCGGACGAAGCCTCGAGCATCTGCTGTTCCAAATCAGCCGACTGCGTTTCCAGCTGGGAAATTTCGCGCTCGAGCGTGTTGAGCTGCTTTTGCAGGTTTTTGGTGCCGCCCGTGCGCTTGGGGCGCTCGGGCGGGCGGGGCACGTCGTCCAGCGTCGGGACATCGGGCTTTTTGCGTTTGGGCGCCGGAACGGGCGCCGGATTTTCCGGCTTGACGCCCTTGTCCCGGTAGGCGAGGAAATCCGAATAGGAGCCGATAAAGTCGGTGAGTTTGCCATCCTCCAAATACAGCACGCGGGTGGCAAACCGCTCGACGAAGTAGCGGTCGTGCGAGACGAACAGCAGCGTGCCGTCGAACGCCTCGACCGCCTCCTCGATCCACTCACGGCTGGCGAGGTCGAGGTGGTTGGTCGGCTCGTCGAGGATGAGGAAGTTGAGTGGGTCATACATCAGTTCGCACAGCCGCAGGCGGCTCTTTTCGCCGCCGGACAGCATTTCCACGGTCTTCAGCTGCGTCTCGCCCGTGAACTGGAACGAGCCGAGCCGATTGCGCGCGACCTGCATCGACACGTTCTTGTCGTAGAGCAGCGTGTCGATCAGGTTGCGGTGCGGGTTGGCAAAGTACACCTGCTGCGGCAGGTAGGCGGGCTTGAGGCCGACGCCCTTGCGCACCGTGCCGTTATCCGGCGTTTCCTCGCCGAGCAAAATCTTGAGCAGCGTCGTCTTGCCCGCGCCGTTCGCGCCGAGCAGCGCGACCCGCTCGCGGTTGCGGATGTTGAAGCTGACATCGTGTAATATTTCGCGGCTGTCATAACTCTTTGTAATATCTTTGACCTTTAATACTTCTTCGGTCTCATAGTTCGGGTCGCCGAAGGTGACGGTCATGCGTTTTTCGGTCTTGGGGCGGTCGGTGACCTTCATGCGCGCGATGCGCTTTTCGATCGAGGCCGCGCGCTTGGCAAGGTGCTCGGTGCCGTGCTCGTGCATCATGCGGGCGGTCGCCTCGAGGCGCTTCTTTTCGGCCAGCTCGTGCTCGTGGTGCTTGAGTTGTTCCTCGCGGCGGCGCTCCCGCTCGACCGCGTAGTAGGAATAATTGCCGTTATAAAAATCGCAGGTGCAGTCGTGAATCTCGATCACGCGGTCGCAGCACTGGTCGATAAACCAGCGGTCGTGCGAGATGATGAGCACGGTGCCGCGGTAGGCTTCGAGGTATTCGCCCAGCCAGTCGACCGCCTGCATGTCGAGGTGGTTGGTCGGCTCGTCGAGCAGCAGGATGTCGGTCTGCTCCAGAATGATGCGCGCGAGGTTGATGCGCGTCATTTCGCCGCCCGACAGCAGCGCAAAGCGCTGCGCGCGCATGTCCGGCGGGATTTCCAGACCGTTGCACACGCGGTCGATCTCATAGTCGCGGTTGTAGCCGCCGAGCAGCTCGAGCCGGGTCTCGAGTTGGGCGTACCGCTTGAGCAGGGAGGCGTCGTCCGGGCGGCACGCCATCTCGTCGGTCAGCTCGTCCATCGCGGCGGCGACCTCGTCCGACTCACGGAAGGCCAGCCGCAGCACGTCCTCAACCGTCGCCTCGGGCGGGAAATCGGGCATCTGGTCAATCACACCCGCCGTGCGGTTCTGCCCGAAGGCCACATGCCCGCCGTCGTAGGGCAGGCGGCCGGTCAGGATGTTTAAGAGCGTCGTCTTGCCCGCGCCGTTCGCGCCGAGGATCGCAACCTTTTCCCCCGGCTGCACATCAAAGGAAATATCCTGTAAAATCAGCTTGTCGCCGTAATATTTGGTTAAATTCTGTACGGAAATGTCAGCCACGTTCGCGGCTCCTTTCGATATTTCGATAATTAGAAATATTATAGCACGTTTTCGCGCTGCCGCAAAGTACAAAAAGCACAAGCCAGACCGCAAAACGGTCTGGCTTGTGGGGGCTGGCATAATCAAGCCCGCGGCAGCGGCGTCCGCATTACGGGCGCACCGCGCATTGCTCACTTATAGCTTTCCGCAAGGATGCCGATGATATCCTCACGCGACAGCGGATGCGGGTCGACGCGGAACAGCGCGCCCATCGTCTCGATCGCGTTGTCGGCGTACTTGCCGAAATCGCCCTGCTGCACGCCGTAGCCCGACAGGCGTAGGTCGTGCACATTGCAGCGCTTTTGCAGCTCGGCCAGCGCCGCGATGAAGTCCTCGGGGCGGTTTGCGTCCTTTTTGCCGAGCGCGCGGGCAATGGCGACCAGCTTGTCGCCTGCGGACGCGAAAAAGCGGCTCCAATAGGCCTTGGAAATCATAATCAGCCCTGCGCCGTGCGGCAGCGACGGGTGGAACGCGCTCAGCGCGTGCTCGATAGCGTGCTCGCCCGTGCAGCTGGACAGCGTTTCGACAAAGCCGGCCAGCGTATTGGCCAGTGCGACATCGGCGCGCGCCTGCCTGTTGCCGCCGTCATGCACGGCGGTGGCGAGCGAGCGGCCGATCAGCTCGACCGCTTTGAGCGAGAACATCTCGCTGATCGGCGTGGCGCAGGTCGCCAGATAGCCCTCCGCCGCATGGAGGAAGGCGTCGAAGCCCTGATAGGCGGTCAGGTGGGGCGGAACGGTCATCATAAAGTCCGGGTCGACGACCGAGATCGTCGGGAAGCACTTTTCGCCGCCGCCGCCGATCTTTTCCTCGCCGTTGGTGATGACCGTGAACGGGTCGGCCTCAGTGCCCGTGCCCGCGGTGGTCGGGCTGGCGACGATGGGCAGGCCGTTGTTGGCGATGCGCTTGCCGCCGCCCGTGCCGCCGTGGACGTAATCCCACCAATCGCCGTCATTGGTCGCCATGATGGCGACCGCCTTGGCCGTGTCGATCGATGAGCCGCCGCCCAGGCCGACGACGAACGCGATGCCCTCCGCGCGGCACAGCGCGGCGCATTCGCGCACGCCCTCGATGGTCGGGTTGGGCTGCACTTTATTGTAAACGATGGTGTCGTGCCCGGCCTCGGCCAGCGCGTCCTGCACGCGGGCGACATAGCCCAAACGGGTGGTCGAGGTGCCGCCTGTGACGATCAGGCCGCGCCCCTCGGGCAGACGGGCGCGCGCCAGCTTCTGTACCGAGCCGGGGCCGAAGAACAGCCGGGTGGGTAGATAGAAGCCAAAGTTATCCATTTTGTGTCCTCCTTTGAAAAAAGGGGGCCGAACCAACCCCCTTCGGCCTGTCGATAAAGTCCTCGCGCCGCAGCGCGCATTGTTCAGCCGCTCTGTGAGCGGCATCAAAAAAACGAGCTTTGCCCGTTTTTTTGATACATTTGATTCGATCGGAAGCGTGGTTCCGATCGAGAGACTGTCGAAAACTATGTTTTTCGACAGTCGCAAGGGGGTCGGTTCGACCCCCTTGCGACAGCGTTTTCCTGCTTCCTTCCGTGGGGGCGTACAACGCACCCAACAATATCATTGTATCAAATTATGAGCAGCTTGAAAAGATGGGAAAACGCCGAAAGGCGCTCGCTTCTTTCGTGCAATTTACCCATCAAAAATCGAAAAATAACACTTGACCTTGTGCATTATTGATGATATTATAGGTTCACAGAAAAGATAAGGGCAAACACCAAAGAAAGCAAGGCGGTGGCCTTGCAAACGGCGAAACCTATTCTGATCTGTCAGGAGATGGCGTATAGCCAAATCAAACCGCTGAAAGGGGTGAGTCCAATGGTAATAGAAGAAGCATCCTACCTGTTCGCGGGACTCGCCGCGACGCTGTGACCGAAACGATCAAGGTGATAGCTATAAAAAAGAGCGAGTTCCACATCCAAATAACGAACCGCCTGAAAAGCGCGATCGGCTTCTAAGAGAAGTAAGGAACGGCACCTTTGAGGAAGCTATCCTCGCGAATAACCATCCGTAAATCATACTGACGATGCAAGCGGATCGAGGCAGCAGGAAAGCAAGGTTCGTCGCATGAAAGAACCATGAACCGATGCGTCGGCGAATGAAACAGCATCCGTAACGATACCTGCCGATAAGGCCAAAAATAGTGCGCATCCAAAGGCCGATGGGCATACTGATGAGTATGATGCCGCAAAAGCGGACCAGAGCACAAGAGAGAGATCATATCAAAACTTGCTGAAAGTGGTCCGGGCCGTGCAGGATAGAATCGAACGATCACCCGCCGAGCAAGAGACGCATCAAAAATTCATATAGAGTTCCCGAATGTAAGAAAGGTAACCATCGAAATATGGAAAGTACCAGAAGAACCGCAGTCGGGCGACTCCCGTGAACGTAGGATCAGGAAAAACGCAAAACCCACCAGCAAAGCGCCGGTTTCGATACCGGCAGCAACATCCGGATGGTTTGGTTTCCCCGGAATGCGAAAAATCAAAGGAAAGGTGGAATTTCAGATTTTGCAAAACGAAGAAAGCAATCCTTGCCGGGATTTTTTCCTCCAAACTCCCCGATTCTTCCAAGGAAAGCCCATTCGTACCTGTGAAGAATGAAGTTTTACAAAACCGATGGTTGCAGCAGATGGGATCGGCTGATCAAAGCAGGTTTGGCAAGCCCATCACTTTGGAATCCAATAACCTTGGGCAGCAGGGAATCACTTTGAGGCCGAAAACATTTGGATCGATAAGGGAAAACCGGAAAACATAATCGGATAGCTTCGCAACACTGCATGGTTGGAGCAGCGCGGAATCCCAAAATAGCAAGCGGTACAAATGGCAAAAGCCATGACGTAACCAATGCGATATGGAGTTTGGGAACGCATCTGAATCAAACAGGCAGAATACCAAATACGGCAGTATAAACTGTCGGGAAAAGAGCTTATATGGAATTTTGGAAGTAAAAGGCCTCGTCGGGTGACGGGGCCTTTGTTGTTGCCTGGGCTGCCCGGGCAGCCCGGCCTGCTTACGGCTGCCCGCCCCTGCCCTGCCGTCGGTCGGCAATCATGCCGTATAGCGCGTCGAGCGCGTCGGACAGCGTGCCGACCGCGCCGATCAGGCCAATGTCGACCGCCTGCCGCCCCGAGATCACCGTGCCGACATCAGCGGTCAGCTGGCCGGTTTCGCGCATCAGCTGTTGCAGCCGCCCCGCCGTGATGTGTGAATGGCCGGTGATAAAATCCACAATGCGCTCCTGGATGCGCGCGAGGTACTCAAAAGCCTGCGGCACGGCAATAATCGTGCCGTTCATGCGCACCGGATGGATGGTCATGGCGGCAGAGGCGGCGATAAAGCTCTTTTTCGCCGCCACGGCCAGCGGCACGCCAATCGAATGCCCGCCGCCCAGCACGAGCGACACGGTCGGCTTGGTCATGCCCGCAATCAGTTCGGCGATGGCAAGGCCGGCTTCCACATCGCCGCCCACTGTGTTGAGCAGCACCAGCATGCCGTCGATCTCCTCGGCCTGTTCGACGGCGGCGATCTGCGGGATCAGGTGCTCGTATTTGGTGGTTTTGTTCTGCTCCGGCAGTTCCATATGCCCTTCGATCTGGCCGACAATCGTGATGCAGTGCACGGTGCCGCGCGTGCTTTTGGCCGTGACCGAGCCGGTTTCTGCGATGCTGCTTTCCTCCGGCGCGGGGATCATTGGCATTTCCTCGGACATGGCAGTCCCTCCCTGTGCAAAAGTGTCCGTTTTCAGTGTGCCGCATCCACAGCCGGATTATCCATCCACCCTGCTTTCCACAGGGGATATTACAAAGCGTAAACCGGTTTCCCGCAGTACGCGGGCGCTTTGCAGGGTCAATTACTGAAAGTTATCCACTTTGTGCACAGGGTTATCCACATACAGCTTGTGGAAATACCTGTGTACAAAGTGGATTATTTGACCCCAGCCCTGCCGGCGCATAGATTTGGGTATTGTGCAAAAACAGTGCTTGCCGTATCAGGGGATATTTGTTACAATATTTATATACGTTTGCAAAATGCAATGATGGAGTGAAACGAATATGAGCAATCCGATCGTCACGATTGAAATGGAGCAGGGCGGCGTCATCCGCGCCGAGCTGTACCCGGACGTTGCGCCCAATACGGTGCGCAACTTCATCTCCCTGATCCAGAAGGGTTTTTATAACGGCACGATTTTCCACCGCGTCATCCCGGGCTTTATGATCCAGGGCGGCGACCCGGAAGGCACCGGCATGGGCGGCCCGGGCTATGAGATCCGCGGCGAGTTTACGTCCAATGGGTTCCAGAACGACTTAAACCACACCCGCGGCGTGCTTTCGATGGCGCGCACGATGGCGCCCGATTCCGCGGGCAGCCAGTTCTTCATCATGACCGAGGACTCGCCCCACCTCGACGGCGACTACGCCTCGTTCGGCATGGTGATCGAGGGCATGGATGTGGTCGACGGCATTGTGAACACGCCGCGCGACTGGCACGACCGCCCCCGTCAGGAGCAGAAAATGAAAACCGTCACCGTCGACACGATGGGCGTGGAGTACGAGCAGCCGGAAACCCTGTAAGCAGAAAGTGGGGGAGCAGGATTGTATTATACCAACAAGGAGATTTTCGTCCTGTCCTCGGTCGGCTGCATGGACACCGAACGGGATGGGCTGGAATCCATCCTCGCGGGCAATGAGGAGGGCGCCAAGGGCTGCTGCCTGTCGGTGGATATGACCGCGGACGGCATTGCCGTGCTCTCGTCGGACGGCTACTGCGTGGCGGCGGACGGCACGCAGATGAACATTGCCGATTTCAGCTATAACGAATTGCATCAGGCCGCGCCGCAGCTCATCCCGGCCGGGCAGGCCATCGAGCTGGCGCGCACCTGTCAGGCCAAGATCGCCATCACGGTACATAACCAGACCCTGCTGCCGCAGCTGCGCATGACCCTGCGCCACGCCAACTATCTGGATGAAACGCTTTTTGTCGGTCTGGGCTTGGTGGAGGCCGCGCGCATCGCGGTCGCCAACCCCGACCTGCATATCATGGGCGAGCTGCCCGCACTGCCCGACAATATCGACGCGCTGGTGCGCGCAGCGCAGGCCACCGGGCTGTTCGGCCTGCGTGCCGCCCCCGGCGACCTGACGCCGCAGCTGATTCTGGCCTGCAAGCGCACCGGCCTGTTCACCATGAGCCTGCCGACCAGCAACGAACGCACGCTGGCCGGACTGATCCACCGCGGGGTCAACTTCATCGAGACCGCGCGGCCCGACATCACGGCCATGCTGCTGCCCGCAGGCGAGTCCGAGCCGCACCATATCCCGCTGATGCGGTATTGAGCGCGCCGCGCAGGTATAAACTGCGCCGGGCAGCGCCACACTATACATGCCAGAAACAGGGCGTCCCATCCGTTTGATCGCCCGGAAAGCCTGCGTATGCAGGCTTTTTTCATCCAAACTGCGCGACTCCGCGCGAAAGGGGAAACACGCATCATGAAACATCTGCTTCTGCTTGCGACCGGCGGCACGATCGCCTGCCGGGAAACGGCACACGGCCTGTCCCCCGCGCTGGACGGCACGGCACTGCTGGATTTTGTGCCGGAATTGCGGGATTTTTGCACAGTCGACGTGCGCGACCTGCTGCAGCTGGACTCGACCGACCTGACCGCCGCCGACCGGATGGCGATGGCGCGCGCCGTCCGGGACGCGCGGGACGCATACGACGGGTTTGTCATCACGCATGGCACGGATACCCTGTCCTACACGGCGGCGCTGCTGTTTTATCTGCTGGCGGACATGCCGCTGCCGGTCGTGCTGACCGGCTCGATGCTGCCCATGGGCGCGCAAGGGTCGGACGCGCCGCGCAACCTGCGCGACGCATGCCGCGTAGCGGCGGACGGGCGCGCAGGCGTGTCCGCCGTGATGCATGGCAAAATCCTTGCCGGCGACCATGTGTGCAAATTCGATGCCCACGCGGTGGACGCCTTTGTTTCCGCAGGCGCGCCGCCGCTCGGGTCGGTCGGTGCGGACGGCAGGGTGCGCTGGGACGTACCCGCCGCGCCGCCCGCCGTGACAGCGCCGCAGGCGGTCGACCCGCATGTGCTGCTTGTCAAGCTGACGCCCGACCTTGACCCGTCCTTTTTCGCCGCGCTGCACGGCTACCCCAAGGTCGTTCTGGAAGCCTTCGGCGCGGGTGGCCTCCCGGCACGGCTGGAGCAGGCGGTGCGCGCCCTGCTGGAAAGCGGCACGCGCGTGTATCTGACCAGCCAATGCCCGGCGGGTGGTGTCGACCTGCGCCGCTATGCGGTTGGCCGACGCGCCGCGGCGCTGGGGCTGGTGCCGCTGGACAGCCGCACGACCGAAGCCGCGCTGGCTGCGGTCATGTGCGGGCTGGCATAACGCCGCCAAAGCCACCGACAGGAAAAAGCGCGCCGTCCGGCATTCTGCCGGACGGCGCGCTTTTTCGCATGGTCAGGGCCGTGCACCGCACCATTTCACGGGCGGTTGGCGATGTTTTCGCGGTACACTGCCTCAAACAGACGCATCATCAGGCCGACGCGCCCCTTGCCGCCGCGCCGCAGGTACTTCCAGCAGGCGCATGCGGTCAGCAGCCCGCCGACTGTGCAGACGATGATGTCACCCATCGTGTCGCCCACGCCGGTCGCCGCGACCTGCTGCGGGTCGGCGCCCGAAAAGGACACCAGGTATTCCCAGATCTCCCACAGCACCGCGCTCATCATGGCGAACATCCAAGTATACAGCGCGGCGTTGAAGGCGTCCGCCGGGTCGAGCGCATGGCCGGGCTTTTTGGCGAAATACACGGTCGTGCCGAGCGCGGCGAACAAAAACCCGGACAGGAAGTGCAGTATCTTGTCCCAGTACGGGATCAGGTCGTACGCGCCGAACAGGCTGGCAAAGGGCACGGCCGCGAACACAAACCAGTCGAACACCAGCTCGGCCAGCAGCACCGGCCGCAGCCGGCACACACGCCAGACCATTGCCGGCACGGCGGGCAGCGCGAGCGCTGCAACAACGAGCAGCGCGTTATACGCGCCCGGCTCGCGCAGCAGCCGGTAAGCCGCCGCGCCCATCGTAAACAGATAATAGAAAACCAGCGTGCCGGTGCGCACGCGGCGCAGCTGTCCCATTGCGCGCCCCCTTATTTGTACTGCTGATAGGCCGCGACCGCAAGCGCGTCGCAGCGGTTGTTGTACGGGTTGTCCGCATGCCCTTTGACCCAGTGGAACCGCACCTGATGCCGGTCGAGCAGGTCGAGCAGCCGCCCCCACAGCTCGGGGTTTTTGGCGGGCTTTTTGTCGCTTTTGACCCAGCCCTTGGCGCGCCAGCTTTTCGCCCAGCCCTTGGTGATGCCGTCGACGACGTATTTGCTGTCCGAATAGAGGTCGACCATGCACGGCTCGGTCAGCTTTTCCAGCGCGGTGATCACGCCCAGCAGCTCCATGCGGTTGTTGGTGGTCGTCGGCTCGCCGCCGGACAGCTCCTTTTCGTGTGCGCCATATTGCAAAATCGCGCCCCAGCCGCCCGGTCCGGGGTTGCCCGAGCACGCGCCGTCGGTATAGATGGTTACCTTTTTCATTTGCCCTCCTGCCTGCGCCGCCGGACGGGCGGCGCGGTTGTGCTGATACCCTATTATACCACGTTTTCCCGCGGGAAAAGCCCTGCCGCGCGGCAATATTGACTTTGTCCCGCGCATATGGTATCATGGGCGGTAATAAGGGAGTAGTCGGCGCGGGCCTGTTCCAGCTCGCGCGGCAGGGCCAACATACTGGGGAGTGGGTTCCCCTGGTTCTGCATGAAACGACGAGACTTATCTGTTTTACGGCGGATAGGTCTCTTTTTTTGTGCCTGTCCGGCAAAAGGCAAAGGCAAGGAGGACAAGAAAATGGGTATTGTGGAGCTGTTTCTCATCGGCGTCGGGCTGTCGATGGACGCATTTGCCGTGTCGATCTGCAAGGGGCTGTCGGTGCGTGCGCTGCGGCCGCGCCACGCGCTGATCACCGGCGCGTATTTCGGCGGCTTTCAGGCGCTGATGCCGCTCTTGGGCTATGCGCTGGGCGTGCGCTTCCAGTCGCTGATCACCAGCGTCGACCACTGGATCGCGTTCGTGCTGCTCGCGCTGATCGGCGGCAATATGGTGCGCGAGTCGCGCGGGGGGGACGACGAACCGGTCAGCGATTCGTTTTCGTTCGCCGCGATGCTGCCGCTGGCCGTGGCGACCAGCATTGACGCGCTCGCTATCGGCGTGACGTTTGCGTTTTTGCAGGTGGACATCGTGCCCGCCGTCTGCCTGATCGGCGTGACGACCTTCGCGCTGTCCTGTGTGGGCGTCAAGGTGGGACATGTGTTCGGCGCGAGGTACAAGGCGCGCGCCGAGCTGTCCGGCGGCGTGGTGCTCATCCTGATGGGACTGAAGATCCTGCTTGAGCACCTCGGCGTGCTGGGGTGACCCCGTATTACGGTTATGTTACATTTTCGGGCACAAGCATACCAGATATGGTATGATAAGCGGGATTTCGCAGCGGCGCGCCATGCCCCCGCGGGCAGCGGCGGCGCCCCATCTCTCACAGGAGGACCCGAAAAATGACATTCAAGCAAGTGCTTTCGTATTTTCTGACCGGCGCGGCCGTGCTGTCCGTAACGGCCACGGCGCTGGCCGCAGACGTCCCCGCAGACGTGCAGGCGTCGGTCTGGTACCACCCGGCGGTGGAATATGTGCTGGAACATGGTTTGATGGACGCAGCCGAGCAGGACGCTTTCGCACCCGACGACCCAGTCACCCGACAGGAGACGGCTGAGGCCATTTGCCGTGACGCAAAGCGGCGCGAGCCGGCGCAGCAAATCCAGCCGGCCGCCATGACCACCGCGCTGTCCGGCGATGCGGACGGCGCTATCACGCGCGAGGAGCTGGCCGTACTGCTGGCTGAATATGACCAGCTGCTGCGCGGCGGCCAGACCGCGCCTGCCGGCCGGTGGGACACGGCAGTCATGGAACTGCAATCGTTCACCGACTATGACGCGGTCAGTCCATGGGCGCGGGACAGCATCACACTTTGCCTTGCCGGCGACCTGCTGCACGGCAATGTGGACGGCTCGTTCGGCCCGCAGGAACCGGTCACCCGTGCCGAACTGGCACAGATTTTGTACCATATCGCGCACCGGTAAACAGAGCATCGCAAAACTATATGACCACAGCAAAAAGGGCTTTCCAACCGGAAAGCCCTCAATCTGTCGATAATTTCCTCGCGCCGCAGGCCGTAGCCCGCGAAACCACATTCCGCCGCTGTGCGGCGATGAAATGCGTGTCGCGCATTGTTCAGCCGCTCTGTGAGCGGCATCACACAAGCGCGCTTTGCCCGCTTTTGTGATGCATTTGATTCGATCGGAAGCGTGGTTCCGATCGAGAGGCTGTCGAAAACCATGTTTTTCGACAGCCTCAGGGCTTTCCAACTGGAAAGCCCTTTTTTGATACCGCAATCAAATTGTAAACAGGCCGAACACCTTGGTGGCCAGCTCGGTGCCGAGGATGACCAGTAGCAGGATCGGCGCGATCCAGCGCACCATGACGCGGTGCAGCTTTTCGCGGTGGAACGCGCCCACGCCCTCCTTGACCTCGTCCGCGATGACCTTGGCGCCGACCACATGGCCGATCAGGATGCAGGTCAGGAACGCGACGATCGGCATGAGCACCGAGTTGGAGATAAAGTCAAAGAAGTCGAGGAACTGCATGCCGATGACCGTGATGCCCGCCCACGGGCCGTAGCCCAGACAGGACGGCACGCCGAACAACAGCACGACCACGGTGACCAGCGCCGTCGCCCCTTTGCGCTTCAGCGGCGTCTTGTCCATCAGCACGGAGACCAGCGTCTCCATCAGCGAGATCGACGAGGTCAGCGCCGCAAACAGCACCAGCAGGAAGAACACCGCGCCGACGATCGTGCCGAAGTGCATCGACTCGAACACCATCGGCAGCGTGACGAACATCAGGCCGGGGCCAGCGTTGATCGCGGTCGGGTCGCCGCCGTTGAACGCGACGACCGCCGGAATGATCATCAGGCCGGCGACAAAGGCAAACAGCGTGTCGAACACCTCGATCTGGGTGACCGAGTGCTCCAAGAGGTTTTCCTTCTGCATATAGGAACCATAGGTGATCATAATGCCCATCGCCAGCGACATCGAGTAGAACAGCTGGCCGAGCGCGCCGAGCACGGTCGAGGCCGAGAACTGCGAGAAATCGGGCAGCAGGTAGTATTTCAGGCCGGCCATCGCGCCGTCGATCGTCAGCGAGTAGACGGCAACGACGATCGAGAGCACGGCCAGCACCGGCATCATGAACCGACTGGCCTTTTCAATGCCCTTCTCGACGCCGAAGATGACGACCACCGTCGTCAGCAGCACAAAGAGCAGGAACCACGGGGTCGGGCCGGAGAAATCCAGCATGGTCGCCGGGATCGAGCCGACGTCAAAGCCGATGAAGGCGTTGAAATAGTTGCCGCCGTCGGCCGAGGCCTGCGCGCTGCCCGACAGGAACGTGACCAGATATTTCATCACCCAGCCGCCGATGACGCAGTAATACGGCGTGATGATGACGGGTACAAACGCCGCGATCCAGCCGAGGAAGCCAAAGCGCCGGTCGATCGCCTTATAAGCCCCGATGCAGGACAGCCGCGTCTTGCGGCCGATCGCAATCTCGGTGATCATCAGCGCAAATCCAAAGGTGACCGCCAGTACAATGTATACCAGCAGGAAAATACCGCCGCCGTACTGCGCGGCCAGATAAGGAAACCGCCACAGGTTGCCCAAACCGACCGCCGAACCGGCCGCGGCCAATACAAAGCCGATGCGGCTGGAAAAGCTGCTTCTTGATTTCTGTTCCATGTTGTGCTCTTTACTCCCTTACATTGTTTCTTTCTCGCCGGACGGAGGGCAGGCTGTGCGGTTGAACGAACCGAGGAACCGCCACGCGCGCAGCAGGTTGTCCAGATGGTAGTTACCGACCACGTCGGCCGTGTCCTGCGGCATGGCACAGATGCCGTTTGGCACCTGCAAGCCCAGTTCGGCCAGCTGCACCGCGTTCTCCACCGACAGATGTCCCCTTTCATCCATCGCGCACAGCGCGTTCAGCTCCTGCCAGACACGCTGCGCCAGCTTTTCGCAGCCGCGCAGCAATACCGCCTGCTCGCTGTGGTCGCGCACGCGGAACAGCCGCTGCTTTTCAAACGTCGCCAGCTCCTCCGCGATGCGGTCAAGCTGCCCGCGGAGCGGGGACAGGTCGGGGTAGCGCCCGTACAGCACACGCTCGCCGACATAGGCGGGCACCGACTGCTCAAACTGCCGCAGCAGGCCGACGATACGGCGGCGGTTGTTGTAGGGCTTGACCGTCACGTTGATCACCAGCGCGGTAGCAAGGCCGATGGCAGTGTCCAGCAGGCGGTTAATGCCGTAGCCCAGCGCCTCGTGCGCGGGCGACAGACAGATCGACGAGAACACGATGCAGGCCAGCGGCACGGCAAAATGCAGCCGCAGCCGCACACACAGCAGGATCAACGCGATCAGCCCCAGCCCGATGCCGATGTACCGGTAGCCCGCAAACAGGCTGACGAACACCACGCCGCAGCCTGCGCCCAGCATGATGCCGGCAAACTGCGTGCGGCAGGTCTCGAATGCGTCGCCCACCGTGCGGCTCATCGCCACGATCGCGCCGATGGCGGCAAAAATGGGCACAGGTGAGCCGCGCAGGTCGGCAAAAAACAGCGCCAGCGCGACCGCAAGTCCGGTTTTGACCGTCCGCAGGCCGATATGGGGGATAAGCCGTGCCAAGGTTTCCTCTCCTCCGGAATGGAATAATGAGAATATTGTATCACGGATGCGGCGGTTTCACAAGCGATACGGGCGAAAAAGCGCGATGATTTGCAGCGGAAAGCGGAATATGGTATAATAGCCGCAAAGCAGCCTTGATACAGCCATTTGATCACGGTACCACCAGCGGCGCGTGCCCGCTGCTTGGGCTGGGACACGCCTGCCGCGGTTGGTATCCGGTCTGCATCCACCAATCGAAAGGGGAACAAAACCATGAAGGAATACCGTTTGGGCATCATTGGCGCGGGCAATATGGGCCACGCCATCGCGGAGGGCGCGGTGCGCGCCGGCCTGCTGGCGCGGGCGCAGGCGCTGCTGTGCGACCGCAGCGCGGAAAAGCGCGAAGCGGACCGCGCACAGGGCTACGCGGTCACCGAAGACGCCGCCGCGTGCTTTGCCGCGTGCGACACCGTGCTGCTTGCGGTCAAGCCGCAGAATTTTGACGAGATGCTGGCCGTGCTTGGCGCCTATGACGGCGAAAAGCCGCTCGTGGTGACGATCGCGGCGGGCGTGACCTGCGCCCGGATCGAGCGGGCGCTGGGGACGGACACGGCCATCATCCGCGTCATGCCCAATACGCCGCTCATGCTGGGGCGCGGCGCGACCTCGCTGGTCAAGAACGCAGCTGCGACCGACGCACAGCTCGCGCAGGTGCGCGCACTGTTCGACACGATGGGCGTGACCGTCGTCTTTGACCGCGAGGACATGCTCAACGAGGTCATCCCCTATGCCGGCTCGGCCCCGGCCTATCTGTACGCCTTTGCCGACGCCATGGTGCAGAGCGCCGTGCAGCACGGCATCGACGCGCAGGACGCGCTCCAGCTGTTCTGCCAGACCATGATCGGCTCGGCCGAAATGCTGCTGCAAGGCGACAAGACGCCCGCCGAGCTCATCCGCGCGGTGTGCTCGCCCGGCGGCACGACGCTCGCTGCCATGGAGGTGCTGGAAGCGCGCGGCCTGTACGGCCTGCTGGCCGAGGCCAACGACCGGTGCATCGCCCGCGCGTACGAGCTGGGAAAATGAGACGGCCTGCCCGAAAATAACAGTACACAAACGGTCGAATCAATGGTAAAATAGGGGTAACCATTCCAATAGAGGTGATCCGTGTGAAAAAATTCCTGTCCGCCGTGCTGGCCGCCGCGATGCTGACAAGCACGCTGCCCGCGGCGCTGGCCGTTTCGGATATCGAAAACCACTGGGCCAAGCCCTACCTGCTTGAAATGGAGGAACTGGGCGTCATCAAGCCGTCGGGCACTACCGGCGCATACACGCCCGACCAAGCCATCCAGCGCTGGGAGTTCATGCGCTATGTCAACCGTGCGTTCGGCTTCAGCGGGACGACCGACATCAGCTTTACCGATGTGCCCGCCAATTCGCTGTATTACGAAACGGTGCAGACCGCGGTCAAGTACGGCTACATCAACGGCGTGGGCAACAACAAGATGGACCCGGAGGGCACGCTGACGCGCGAGCAGGCCGCGACCATCCTCGGCCGCCTGCATAAGTACACGCCCTCCGCCGGGCTGTCCGCGCTCAATGCCTTCAGCGACCGCGCCGACATCAGCGACTACGCTGAGGATTATGTCGCCGAGGCGGTCACGCTGGGCTACCTCAACGGCTATACGGACGGCACCTTCCTGCCCAAGGGCAGCCTCAAGCGCGGCGAGATCGCCAAGATCCTGTATTATTTCCTCGGCACCTCGCTCAACACTGCGGGCAAGTCCTACATGAACGCCGACATGAACGGGGATACCGATAATGTGACGGTTTCGGCGGCCTGCACACTGTCCGACGTGACGGTGGACGGCCACCTGTTCATCACCGAGGGCGTGGGCGCGGGCAGCGTCACGCTGCGCAATGTCGACGTCAAGGGCGATATCATCGTGTCGGGCGGCAGCGTCACGCTGGACAGCGTGACCGCGCTGCACCTGTATGTTTCCAACCCGATCAGCATGACCCCGCAGGTCATCTGCATGGGCAGCACCAACATCGGCACGACCACGGTGCAGACCTCGGCGGCGCTGACCGAACGCGGCCTTTCGGTTTCGGCAGGCGGCTTTGCCGATGTGGAACTGACCGGCGACGAGATGTCGCTGACGCTGGACGCCTCGGTCTGGGATCTGTCGACGGCGGGCGAAAGCTACATCCTGACCACGGGCAGCACCTCGATCAGCGAACTGACCGCCAACGGCGCAACCACGGTCGCGGGCGGCGGCTCGGTGCAGTCCGCGCTGATCAATGTCAATGACTGCGAGCTGGTCATGCAGCCCGCGTCCTATAAGCTGGCCAGCGGCGTGACCGCGGTCATCGCGGGGCGCAATGTTTCGCCCACGACGACCATTTCGGTCTCCCCGTCCGCCCTTTCGGTCGATATCAACGACAAGGACGCGGTCGCCTCCTTCTATGACTTCACCTTCAACGCCGACCCGAACGATCTGGTGCGCCTGAGCGTGAACGGCAATGTACTGGGCAAGGGCACGGATTACGACGTGCTTTCGACCAAGTACGGCATCCGCATCTATAAGGATTATCTGACTGGTCTCAAGGCCGGCTCCTACACCGCCGAGCTGCTGTTCCGCGACGGCTCCAAGGCGACGTTCCATCTGCTGGTCGGCAATTCGGCGGTCGGCACGGTCAGCCCGTCGCAGGCCTATTTCGATAAGTACAGCGGCTCGCCCAACTACGGCGACGTATCGTTCGCCGTCACCATGCCCGAGGGCGCGTGGCTCGACTCGGTCAAGCTGGGCAGCACGGTGCTTGAAAGCGGCACGGATTACGAGTACAATGCCCGCACCGGGGCGTTCACCCTGATGCGCCGGACGATCAACCAGCGCAGCGCGGGCACCTACACGCTGACCTTTGTGCCCTCCAAGGGCTCGTCGTTCAGCTGTAAGATCACCGTATCGGACAGCACGCCGGTCAATGAGGTCACGCCGGCCGAGGTCGATTTTGACTCCAACACCAGCTCGGGCGGCCATGCGGACATCGTGGTCACGCTGAGTGCGGTCGACGGCGCGGAGCTGGAATATATCCGCGCGAACGGCGAGCGTCTGGAAGAGAACTGGCAGTACAAGGTCAGCGGCAGCACGGTCACGATCAGCAAGGACGCGGTCACCGATGTCAACGACGATAACGACTCCTACATCAACTTTTCCTTTGTCATGTCCAGCGGCGAGGACCCGGTGCTGCGTGTCAATTATGTGACGACCTACGCGCTGTCCGCCAATGTCATTGACGACCTCGATATGCCCATCCAAGGCGCAACGGTCACCTTTGCCCCGACCAACAGCTCGACCGGCAGCGCGGTGCAGACCGCGACGACCGACGCTGACGGCAAGGCAACCGTATATGTCAAACGCGGCAGCTACTCGGTCACCGCCACGCACGACCGGTTCGTCACCCCGATTTCGGCCACCACCAACGTAACATCGTCGCAGACAGTGACGCTGACCGGCGAAATCCTGGAAACCGTGCAGATCGTCGTCACCGACAGCTACGGCGGCCTGCTTTCGGGCGCAGTCGTCACGGTAGGCGGCAAGAGCGTTACCACCGGCGCGGACGGCACCGCCTCGTTCAGCCTGCGCCGCGGCATCTATACCGTGGAGGTGTCCTGCTCCGGCTATTCGCGCCAGTCGATGACGCTGTCCGTCTCCGATTCGGTGTACAAGCGCATCCAGCTGAGCTGACAGCAGCCAGCCGGACATACGAAAACCGCCCGGCTGCGCCGGACGGCAAACCAGAAACGTCACCCCCGGCTTATGGAACCATAAGCCGGGGTTTTTCATGTCCGCCCCATCCGCTGCCGGCTGCGCTTTGCCAAGCTGCCGTGACGGGTACAACAGGGTCACACACCACAGAGCCGCAGCAGCAACGCCGCCACGCCGCCTGCCGCCAGCACTGCTGCACCCGCCACACTCCACGCCCACGGATTGCCGAGGTTCATCGTCCACGCGCCGGGCGTCCTGCGGCGCACAAAGAGGTTTTTGTTGTCCGGGTTGCAGTAGATCCGCCCGCGCATGTGCTGCCAGACCTGCTGCTGCGTATACTTCCGCCTGATGCCGGCCACCTCCCTTCCTTCTGCTGCCAGTATAACACAAGGCGGATAAAAAAGCACCCGTTCCAGCGGAACGGGTGCTTTTGTTTTCAATTCGGGGGACAGCTTACTTGTTGTCAACCTCAGCCATGTGCTCGATGAGCATCAGCAGCTTGTTGGAGTAGCCCCACTCGTTGTCGTACCAGGAAACAACCTTGACAAAGGTGTCGGTCAGCTGGATGCCGGCCTTCTTGTCAAAGATGGAGGTGCGCTCGTCGCCCAGGAAGTCGGAGGAAACAACGTCCTCGTCGGTGTAGCCCAGAACGCCCTGCAGGCCGCCCTCAGACAGCGGGGTCTCGGAAGCCTTCTTCATCGCCGCGCAGATGTCGTCGTAGGAAGCGGGCTTAGCGAGGTTGCAGGTCAGGTCAACAACGGAAACGTCCAGAGTCGGAACACGCATGGACATACCGGTCAGCTTGCCGTTCAGCTTCGGGTAAACCTTGCCAACAGCCTTGGCAGCGCCCGTGGAGGACGGGATGATGTTGCCGGAAGCCGCGCGGCCGCCGCGCCAGTCCTTCTTGGACGGGCCGTCAACGGTCTTCTGGGTGCCGGTGGTGGAGTGAACGGTGGTCATCAGGCCTTCGGTGATGCCGAACGCCTCGTCCAGAACCTTGGCGATCGGGGCCAGGCAGTTGGTGGTGCAGGAAGCGTTGGAAACGAAGGTCATATCCTTGGTGTAGGTGTCCTGGTTAACGCCCATAACGAACATCGGGGTGTCGTCCTTGGACGGGGCGGACATGATGACCTTCTTCGCGCCGCCGTCGATGTGGGCCTGCGCCTTTTCCTTGGTCAGGAACACGCCGGTGGACTCGACAACGTAGTCAACGCCGTCCGCGCCCCACGGGATGTTCTTCGGGTCCATCTCGGCATGGAACAGGACCTTCTTGCCGTCGACGGTGATGGAGTTGTCGTCATACTCGATGGTGCCGTCGTAGCGGCCGTGCATGGTGTCATACTTGAGCATGTATGCCATGTAGTCCGGCGTCATGAACGGGTCGTTTACCGCAACGAACTCGATGTTCGGGTTCTTCAGACCAGCGCGGAAAACCATGCGGCCGATACGGCCAAAACCATTGATACCTACTTTGATAGCCATTTACAGTGTCCTCCTAAAAAGTTTTTTCATGAGTCTCTGTCGATGGTTCTATTATACACTATACATGTCGCCTACCGCAAGGTGTAAATTTTGTGAATTTTTTGTCATAGCACTTTGGTTTTTTGTACATATTTCTTTGCAATGCCCGGCAGGGTGGTGGTATAATAAGCATATCCCACAAAATATAGTATTTCAGCCGGCTTCACGGCTCGTTTTCCACGGAAAGAGAAACCACAGTCCAATCTGGAGGATAAAGATGTCGGACCTCTTTTTTTCCCAGCTCGACGGGGACGCCCTGCGCGAGCTGCTTGCCCGCACCGGCCTGCGCGACGCGGCGGTCGTGCAGGTCTCTTCCACGCTGCACATTGAAAACGGCAACGCCGCCGCCGCACGGCTGACCGGCCTGCGGCCGCTCGAGCGCATCGACCAGCTGCTCAGCGCGCAGGCGGCGGCGGCGCTGCGCGCCTGCATCGACGGGCATACACCGCGCACGGTATATGAGGAGCTTGACGGCGTGTGTTACCGGCTTGAGCTCATCCCCCACCGGGACGGCGCGCTGCTGGCCTTTGTGCGCGACGACCGCGCCGCCTATGACGGCACGCTGCGCGTGCTGCACGCGCGCAGCACACAGTATCTGGGCGCGCTGCTGGCCGAAGCCACGCAGGTCGACGACCCCGCGCTTGCCGCGCAGCTGCGCCGGGATTGCCTGCGCCTGCACCGGCTGCTGACCCACTCGGATTTCCTGCACGACCCGCCGCTGACCGAGCAGCTGCGGCTGGGCTACTTTGACCTTGCCGCACTGTGCCGCAGCGCGGCGGAGCAAGCGGCAAGCCGCCTGCCCGAAGGGGACGGCGCGATATCCGTGCAGGCGCCGGAAGCCTGCGAGGCGCTGATCGAACCGCGTCTGGTCCGTACCGCGCTGTACAACCTGCTGACCAACGCGCTGCGCGCCACACACGCGCCCGACAGCGTATCGGTCACGCTGACGGACGACGGCGCGTTTTACACCATCACGGTGGCCGACCGCGGGTCGGGGCTTGACCCTTCCCTGTTCGACGCGCTGCTGCACAGCTGGCAGCGTCTGAGCCCGTATGAGGACTATCTGGCGCTCGTCCGGCAGGGCGTGACACCGGGCTTCGGTCTGCCGCTCGTGCAGCACATCGCCCGTTTGCATGGCGGCAGCCTGCTGCTCTCGCCGCGCGCGGGCGGCGGCAGCGAGCTGCACCTGAGCCTCGCCCACCTGCCCGACACGCTCGCCGGCAACAACCTGCGCGCCCCGATGGTGTTGGACGACGGCTTTTCGCTGGAGGAAGTCGAGTTCTCGATTTTATAACAGGCTGCATACCCAAAAAATTACGGGGCTTTCCATCTGGAAAGCCCCGTTCGCAATTCTTCAGCGGATCGGCAGCATCATGCCGGTCTCAAACGACTCCTTGCAGCGGTAAGCCGCCTCGGACACCGCCGTGCCGTCGTACACGGTCAGGTCGGCGGGCTTGGTGCCCGCGCGCACATGGCCGGTGAAGGCGACCATCTCGGCGACGAACGCCTCGTGCCAGCGGCTCATGAAGTCCGGATAGTACTCCTCGCGCGAGCCGTGCTCGTCGACGATGTTGAGCATGTTTTTCGCGCCGACGTTGGCGATGCGCAGCGTGCCGTGCGTGCCAATGATCTCGGTCTCGACGTTGGAGCCGGCCGCGTGCGTGCGGTTGGTGAACATAAAGCCCATCGCGCCGTTCTCCATCTGGATGGTCGCGGCCGCGTTGTCCGCGTCGTTCAGCTCCCTGTACAGGTCGAACTCGAACACGCCGCCGATCGCCCAGACATTCTTGACATCCGAGCCGGTGAACCAGCGGATCAGGTCGATGTCATGTACGCACATATCGAGGAACTGGCCGCCCGAGTGCGGCGCGAACTTGAGGGTCGACTCGATGGTCGAGCGCGGGTCCTGCGTGTACGAGCGCACGAGCACGACCTTGCCGATGTCGCCATTATCGATCTTGCGCTTGGCCTCGGCGTAGGACTTGTCAAAGCGGCGCATGAAGCCCAGCTGGAAGATCAGGTCGGGGTGCGTCTCGACGACCTTTTCCGCGTCCTTGCACTGGGCGACGTCGGTGCCGAGCGGCTTTTCGCAGAACACATGCTTGCCGTACTTCATCGCGGTCTCGATCTGCTGGCAGTGCAGAAACGAGGGAGACACGATGACGATGGCGTCCAGCTCGGGGTTTTTGCACATCTCCTCAAAATCTGTGTAAGTATAGGGGACGCCCAGCTCGTCCGCGACCTGCTTGACGCGCGCCTCGTCGACATCGCAGATGGCCGTCAGCTCGCAGCCCGGCACCTGCGTGGCGAGGTTGCAGGCATGCTCATAACCCAGACGGCCCAGACCGACCGAACCCACTTTGACCGTTTTCATATTCGTTTGCTCCTTTTCTCCGTTACTGCGGGCGCGCGACGCGCCCCTGTCCTTCTGTGCTTTTATTGTAGCGCGGCGGCAAAAGAATTACCACCGCAATCTTGCATTTTGTGCAGGCAAAAACCGCCGTGCAGGCACGGCGGTTCGGGTCAGACTTTCAAATTCTTGCGCAGGGTTCAGGTGTGGTAGACGTACGTCCGCCGGAAGGTGCGCGGCGCCATGCCGACGGCCTTGGCGAACTGCGCATTGAAGTGGCTGGGGTTGTCATACCCGACCTGCGCGGCAATGCGCGTGACAGGCAGGTCGGTGGTGATCAGCAGCGTCTGCGCCTCGCCAATGCGGCGGCGCAGCACATATTGCAGCGGCGAATAGCCGGTCGCCTCCTTGCAGGCGTGCGACAGGTAGGACGGGCTGACGTGCAGCGCCGCGGCCATCTGCTGGAGCGAGAACTCCTCGGCAAAATGCGCGTCGATGTAGTCCTTGACGCGCTGGGCAAAGGCGTTTTCATCTGCCGCGCGGCCGTCCGCGCCCGCGCGGTACTGCTCGACCAGCGACAGGATGGCCATGAGCAGGTGGTGCGCGCCGTCGTCGTTCCCGGCGGTCAGCTCGTCGTACAGCACGTCGTACAGCCGCGCCAGCCGCGCGGCCTGCGCCTCGGACAGATGGCAGACCGGCGAAGCGTCCTCGGGGATGAGCGCGTTTTCGCGCAGGCCGGGCACGGCCAGACCGCCCAGCGCCAGGCTGGACGTCGCGACCGGCCGATCGGGGCCGGAGGGCTCGTCGTGCACGACGCGGCTGTTGAAGATGAACAGGTCGCCGCGGCGCGCGTCATACGGCGTGCCGCCGACAAAATAGCGGCTCTCGCCGCCGCGCACCAGCACGACCTCGACGAGGTCGTCGTGCGCGTGCATGACGCGCGGGTGCGCGGACGCCTTTTCGTCCGTCCGGCTGACCGAGAACAGGCGCGGCATGCACAATAGGCCAAACGGCGCGGCATATTCCTTTTTGACAAAGCACTGCACCATCCGGCCGTTCCCTCCCCTGCTGTGCTGTGGTTCCATCGTAGCACAAACGCCCGCAGGGGTCAAGGCGCACCGGGCGCAAAGGAAAAGGGCTTCGGCATTTGATGAACGCCAATAAGGAAGTATCAAAAACACACTAACTTAACGGCTGACAAACAGGGTTGCCAAAATGAACCGGCGTGTTATTTCACAATGAAATGGCACGCTGGTTTTCTACGCATTTCAAACCGCATTTTCAAGGGTAAGAATGGCAAGATACCTCCGGCTATCCAATCACGCCAGAAAGGCCCGGTAACATCGGGTTTTCTACTCTCTAAGTGCGTAAGCACAAACACCATAATAGCAATGAGCGCAAGCGGATTTCTGCTTGCGCCCGCTTGGTTACCACGCAGCAAAGACGGAGGAAGCCGTCAAGGGCGCGGAGCGTTTATCTCGACCCTTGACGGCTTCCTTTGGCTTTGCTATTTCCTGACTACGATAGCTTCCACTAATTTTGCCTGTAAGCGGTGCTTCATGTACTCATCAATGTCGATGTGCGGCAGACCATCTTTGCCATAAAGCGTTCGCGTACAAATCTTGTTGATGTAGCCCTCGTAGTACCGCAAGACGCGTTCTACGGCCAGACAATCACTGGCGCGGGCCGCCTCGATCACAGACAGAGGCAATAGCTCCCGCCCACAGAAAGTCGGCTGCTTCATTTCGGTTTCCTCCTTTCATCCTCCAATCGTTTCCGCAATTCGTTCAGGGCCTTGGTGCGGTGCCGTTGGACGGCGCTGCGGGACATTCCCACAAGGCTGCCGATCTCACCGTCTGCCAGCTCCAACACACAATACAGGATCAAAATGCTTTGCTCCCGTTCCGGCAGGCTGGCAAAGGCGTCGGCCACCAGCTCGTCCTGGATATGCAGGTTGCAGCCAAAGGTCGTAAACACAACGCTGTCGCTTGGGTATTCGTCCACTGTGCAGAGCTTATCTATTTCATGCTGCGACAAGGCACTGAACTGGGTTTCCCGTTTTCGCTGGCGACACAAATCCCGCAGATAGGTTTTGGCCTCGTTGCGGAGAACGGCTTTGCAGAAAGCGTCAAACCGGCAGCGTTCTCCATAATCGTCCGGGATGTATTTCATTTTCTCACCCCCAATCTGCGGGAGAGTGAGAAGTTGAGGTTGGACTACCTCCCCTTGCGCCTATGTTATTACGGCAGTTCCGGCCCGCACCGATAGGCCGCAATAACAACCAAGCAAAAGCGAATCTGATATGCTGATTACTTACATCGTATAGTACATCTTTTAGCCCAAACCGCTCCCATGCCGAAAATAGGCTTTTTTTGAGAAGTTATATATTTGGTGCATTCGCATAGCGGTTTCCTCCATAACCGCCGTTCCTGTGCAGGGTAAACGAAAACGGCGGCCTTGATTGCTCAAAGCCGCCGCTGATTTTATAGGCGCGTGAATAGAGCTGCTGTACGACGGCTTTTTTCTTTTTGCCGTCGTCCGGCAGATAATCAGTTTTTTTATGTTTTACTTATGGCATGGATGCTGTAAACATATAAATCGCCAAAGTGAAAAGAGCTATCAGCAAGAACAAACAACACACCCATGCTCTCCAATTTTTGTGAATAGGGTGTTCTAAGGAGCCACTGATTAAATAAGATATAGCAGTTTGCAAGACGAAAACATTGTAAAATCACACAAGATATGCTTCAATCCGGGGATATTCATCTGATTTCTGCGCCTGTTTTCCGCAAAAAGGGCGCAGAAATCCTAGGCTGGCGACAACGTGCCGCCGGCCCTGGCCAGCATATACAGGTTCGCACTGGC
>NZ_CALWUN010000019.1 GCF_944384735.1 uncultured Agathobaculum sp.
GCGATCGCGAACGCGTTGGACTTGCCCGGGATGCCGGTCAGCAGGCGGTAGGTCGGCTGCAGGGACTGCACGTTGAACTCACACGAGGCGTTCTCGACGCCGTCGGTCGTCAGCGCGAAGGTTTTGAGCTCGGCGTAGTGCGTCGTCGCCGCGACGCACGCACCCATCTGGCGCGCGTAGCCGATGACCGCGACGGCGAGCGCCGCGCCCTCGACCGGGTCGGTGCCCGCGCCCAGCTCGTCGAACAGCACAAGGTCGCCCTGTCCGCAGCAGTCCATGATGGACACGATGGTCTTCATGTGCGCGGAGAACGTGGACAGCGATTGCTCGATGCTCTGCTCGTCGCCGATATCGGCGTACACATGTTCAAAGAGCGCGATCTCGCTCTTCTCATTTGCCGGGATATGCAGGCCGGAGGCCGCTATCAGGCTCAAAAGGCCGAGCGTTTTGAGCGACACGGTCTTGCCGCCCGTGTTCGGGCCGGTGATGACCAGCGTGTCGTACTCGCCGCCGATGGCAATGTCGATCGGCACGGCCTTGTCCTTGTCGAGCAGCGGGTGCCGCGCGCGCAGCAGGCGGCAGCGGCCGTCGCCCGCGACCAGCACGGGCGCGGCGGCGTTCATCTCGAACGACAGCTTGGCGCGCGCGAACACGAAGTCGAGCGAGACGAGCGCATCGAAATCCTGCTCGATCGCGCCCTTGTAGCTTGCGACTTCATTCGACAACTCGGCCAGAATGCGCTCGATCTCAGCCTCCTCTCGGCCCTCGAGCACCTTGATCTGGTTGTTGATCTCCACGACCTGCTGCGGCTCGACGAACACGGTCGCGCCGGTGGACGAGGTGTCGTGCACGAGACCCGGCACATCGCCGCGGTGCTCGGCCTTGACCGGCACGACAAAGCGGCCGTTTCGCTGGGTGATGATGGTCTCCTGCAGATATTTCGACCGCTCGCCCGAGATCAGGCGGTTGAGCGTTTCGCGCACCTTGCCCGAAATGCGCCGCAGCTCGCGGCGGATGGACAGCAGCTCGGGGGAAGCGCCGTCCGCGATCTCCTCCTCGGACACGATCGCGGTCGTGATGGCCTCCTCGAGCGACCGGTTGCCGGACAGCAGGCCGAAAATCGGCGTCAGCGCGGTCTTTTCCTCCTGCTCGGCGTCGTACACGAGCGCGCGGCGCGCGGTCTGCAGCAGGCTTGCCACGTCGAGCAGCTCGCGCGGGTTGAGCGTGCCGCCGCGTTCGGCGCGCAGCAGAATCGCCGCCACCTCGCGGATACCGCCGAACGACGGGCTGCCGTGCCGCACCATGCGGTTTTTCGCGTCCGTCGTCTGGTCCAGCCAGACCTGCGCCTGCTCATGGTCGTCGAGCGGGCGCAGCGCGCGGCACTTTTCTTTCGCCGCGTCCGACGCGGCCTGTGCGGCGAGCCGCTCCAAAATTTCGTAATATTCCAGTGTTTTTAAGGATTTTTCGCCTAAACGATTCATTTCAAACTCCCTAAATACAAATTATTGTGCAATGGATTTGTAAAACTGCAGGCTGTCAAACCCGCGGCCGAGGTGGTACTGCGCGTACTGCTCTGCCAGCCGGCAAAACTGCTCCTTTGCCGCGCCGGTGAGCGCAAATGCATACGCCTTCTGCGGCTCGGCCGACAGCGCATGCAAAACTGCACGCAGTGTGCCGTCCGTCAGCCTTTCGTACCCACCGACGCGTGCGGCGCACTGCATATCCGCCGCCGTGCCCGCCCGCACGGAAAAGCACACGGGCGGCTGCGCGATCGGCTGGCCGCACACGCCGCAGTCCGCAAGGTCGGGCGCGTAGCCGCTTTCGGCCAGCACGCGCCACTCGAACGCTGCCTTGACGAGCATGGGGTCGCGCTTTTTGCCCTCGAGCGCGTGCAGCGCGTGCAGCAGCAGGCGGCAGACCGCCGGACTGTCCTCGTCCGGCCCGGTCATCGCGCCGGCCAGCTCGGCCAGATAGCACGCGAGCGCATAGCGCTCGATATCCTCCGCGAGCGAAAAAAACGAGTGCACCAGATCGGCGTCACGCAATGCGTACCTGCCGCCCCGGTCGGATAAGATCAGCTCGGAATAACAAAACTGCCGCGCGGCAGGGTTCTGCTTTTTGCCCCGCCGCGCGTTTTTGTACAGGATCTCGCTTTTGCGGCCGTACTCGGTCAGCACGGTCAGATAGCGGTCGTAGTCGCCGAAATCCACCTCGCGCAAAATGAGCGCGCGCAGCCTGACCTCGGCCATTTACTGATCCTCATAGCCGAAGTTGCGCATCTGGTACTGGTTGTTGCGCCAGCCCTCCTTGACCTTGACCCACAGCTCAAGGAACACCTTGGCATCCAGCATGCGCTCGATATCGGCGCGTGCCTGCCGGCCGATCTCTTTGAGCATCGCGCCCTGCTTGCCGATGATGATACCCTTGTGGCTGTTCTTTTCGCAGTAGATGACCGCATTGATCTCGATCAGGCCGTCCTCGCGCTCATGCCAGCGCTCGATGCCGACGGCAACGCCGTGCGGCACCTCGCGGTCTAAAAGGCGCAGCATCTTCTCGCGCACGATCTCGGCGACGAGCTGCCGCTCGGGCTGGTCGGACACCATATCGTCCGGGAACAGCTGCGGGCCTTCGAGGGCGTACTTGTCGACCTCGGACAGAAAGTCCGAAAGCCCCTCGCCCGTGCGCGCCGATACCGGCACGACCGCGTCGAAATCATGCGCCCCGGCATAGGCTGCGATGACCGCGAGCAGCTCCTCTTTTTTGACCGTGTCGATCTTGTTGATGACCAGAATGGACGGCATGTGGTGCTGCTTGATCTGGGCGATCAGGCTCTCCTCCGCCGGGCCGATGTTCGCGATCGGCTCGACGACGAGCGCCGCCACGTCGACCTCGGACACGGTGTCGGTCACGACCTTACACATGTAGTCGCCCAGACGGGAGCGCGGCTTGTGCAGGCCGGGCGTGTCCAGAAAGACATACTGCGTGTCGCCGCGGCTGAGCACGCCCGTGATACGGGTGCGCGTCGTCTGCGGCTTGCTGGACACGATGGCGACCTTCTGCCCGACCAGCTTATTGGTCAGCGTCGATTTGCCGACGTTCGGGCGGCCGACCACCGAGACGACCGCGGTTTTCGTAATCTTGCTCATTGTATTCTCCCATAGTGAAATATAAACCAGAGCGCGGCCGGTACGGTAACCAACAGCGCCATCGCGACCCACAGATGCGCGAGCAGGAAGCCGAGCGCCGTCCACAGCACGCCCCCGCCGAGAAAGACGCACACGCCGACCGCGACGCATGCCACGGCGCACACGAACACGCCCGCCGCCGCGATATCCTTGGCGTTGCGGACATAGCCGTCGTACCCATAGGCCTGCCGGTCGCACAGCCGCTCGATCGCGGTGTTCATCAGCTCCGCGCCCATCGTCAGGCCGAAGCAGATGCACAAAATCGCGCCCTCGGCCGCGTCCGCGCGCCCCATCAGCGCAAACACGGTCACATAAAAGGCCGTGACCATGTGCACGCGGAAATTGCGCTCTCCATGGATGCACAGGTTCAGCCCGCGCAGCGCGTGCTGGAAGCTCTCATGCAGTTTTCGGATGTTCTTGCCCATATCAGTTCTCTCTGGTCAGGCCGAGGAAAGCAAGGTTGCCCTCCTCCTTGCCACGCATCAGGCGGGTGTCCTCATCGTTTCGCTCGTGGTCGTAGCCCAGCAGGTGCAGCACCGAGTGCGTCGTCAGATAACCGCACTCGCGCGCGGGCGAATGGCCGAACTGCGCGGCCTGCTCGACCGCGCGCGTATAGCACAAAATCATATCGCCCAGCATGACGCAGCCCGTGTCCGGCTCGGCGTCCAGTTCCTCCTGCGGCGCGCCGTTATGAAACTCGTACATCGGGAAGGATAAAACGTCGGTCACGGCGTCCTTGCCGCGGTATTCCGCATTGAGCTGCCGGATGCTGTCCGCGTCGACGACCGTCACGTCGATCTCGGCGTCAAACGGCACATTTTCGCTTTCGAGCACGCGCAGCGCGCAGGTGCGCACAAGTTCCTCAACCGCCTGCTTGTCCCCGACCTCGGTCTCAAAGCCGATGTTGATCTGATGGTTCATCCCTCTACCCTCTTACTTACCGCTTGTCCACTTTCCGTCGGAACGCCGGATGCGTATGCTTGTTGTCCGGCGCCTTGCTTTTGCCCTTTTTTCCCTCGTAATCGGCATAGGCCTTGACGATGCGCTGCACCAGCTCGTGCCGCACGACATCCTTTTCGGTCAGATAGCACTGGGCGATACCCTCTACCCCATCGAGTACGCGCAGCGCTTCTTTGAGGCCGGACTGCTTGCCGTCAGGCAGGTCAATTTGCGTGATGTCGCCCGTGATAACCGCCTGCGAACCAAAGCCCAGACGGGTCAGGAACATTTTCATCTGCTCGGGCGTCGTGTTCTGCGCCTCGTCGAGGATGATGAAGCTGTCGTCCAGCGTGCGGCCACGCATGTAGGCCAGCGGCGCTACCTCGATCGAGCCGCGCTCCTGATATTTGGCGAAATTCTCCGCGCCGAGCATGTCGAACAAGCCGTCGTACAGCGGGCGCAGGTAGGGGTCGACCTTGCTTTGCAGGTCGCCCGGCAGAAAGCCCAGCTTTTCACCCGCCTCGACCGCAGGGCGCGTCAGGATGATGCGGGACACCTGCTTATCCCGGAAGGCCGCGACCGCCGCGGCCACGGCGAGATAGGTTTTGCCCGTGCCCGCCGGGCCGACGCCCATGACGATCGTATTCTTGCGGATGGCCTCCATATAGCGTTTCTGTCCGAGCGTTTTGGCCTTGACCGGCTTGCCCTTGGCCGTGATGCACAGCACATCGCGGCTCATCGTGTGTACCTCGGCCTCGCGGCCGTCGCGCGCCAGCCCGATGACGTACTGCACAGTCTGCGTGCCGATGGCTTCGCCGCGCGCAGCCATGGCGGTCAGCGCCTCGACCGTGCGCGCGGCGACCGCAACCGCAGCGTCCTCGCCCGAGATCTTCAGCTCGCCGCCCCGGCTGACGACCGACACGCCCAGTTCGCGCTCGATCAGCTTGATGTTCTCGTCAAATGCACCGAAAACTGCGATCAGCAGCTCGGTGCGCTCCACTTCTACTGTCTTTTCTATCGTTTGCACCTTGCTTTCTGTTTGGGTTGGCTGCCTGCCGTTCGGCCCCCGCACGCTAAAAACATGCCACAGGCATGTTTTTACGGCTCGCTCGAAAATCGCTCGCCGCTCAAAACTTTTTTCTTTCCCTGTATCAAAACCGAGATACATACTCCGGGTTTGATAAGCCGCGCGGCACACCGCACGGTTCCGTTCCATGCGCGGCAGCGAGGGAGGCTACGGCGTCCCCCCGTCTGTGTTATCCGGCGGTATTTCCGGGATCGTGCTGTCGTCCAGCGCCTCGACGCCGATCTGCTCGACCGCGTGCACCGTCATATGCAGCACAGCCGCGCCGTTTTGCTCCGCAAGCGTTTCGCTGTGCGCCGTGACCGTCCCGTCCATGCCGGACGCCGCCTGTCCGAGCGCGCGCGACAGCATATCGACGCGCACGTCGTCCACCGACGCCGTCTGCGGCGCCGGCTCATAATAGACGTAGGTCTGCACGACCAGCGACACCGGGAACACCACGCTGTCAGACAGGTGCAGGGTATGGGTTTCTATTATTTTATCACAACTGCCCCGGTCAATGCCACTACCAATATAGAAATTTAGCCGCTGATTTCCCAGCGTGAGCGCATACTGCCGCTTGACCTTGCCGGTATAGGTTTTGCCTGCGGTTTCGAGCGCGCGCGCCGCATCGACCTGATGCACGGTATACGCCTCGACCGCGCCGCGCGCATGAGCCAGGCGGTAGCCGCCCTCCTCGCGCGTGGGCGGCACAAGCCCGCTGATCAGCGTATCCCCGACGGCGACCGCGTCGCCCGCCTGCACCACCGGCTGCCCCTCGAGTGCCTTGACGCTTTTGACCACGCCCTCGCGCGCGGCCACCACCTTGACCACCGCGTCCTCGTCCAGCTTTTCTTCCGGCGGCTCGCGGCCGTAGGCCTGCACGGTCAGGCTGTTGCCCTTTACGTTGAGCGCCAGAAAGGTCATGTGCGGCTGCAGCTGCATCATCTTCCAGCGGATGCTGCGAAAATCCAGCGCGCTGATCCGCGCGCCTACATGTACACCCAGTTCATCCAGCTGCTGCATCACCTCAGCTGCGTCGAGTGTCGGGTCGATCTGCACATCGACCGCCCAGATGTGCGCGCACAATACCCAGCACAGCGCCGCCAACAGCAAAAAACCGCCCCACAGCGCGATGCGCGGCCGCAGGCGCGCAGCCGTGAACGGCGCGCCGCACCGCCGCACAATGTGTACGCGGCAGCCCGTGCGCCCCATATAGCGGCGCAGCGCGCGGAAATCCTGCAAGGACAGCGTCGCATACAGCTCGTTCCACGCCGTGCGCTCCATGCCCCGCAGCATCAGGCCATGCGCCGCGCACAGGTTGAGAAAACGCGGCAGGCTCGCGCCCGTCACGCGCACGCGCACCTGCCCGCGCGCCAGCCGCCACAGCCGCGCGACCATCGCCCCGCCCCCTTCCGTCAAACCGCCGTAGTATATTCAACCGACGCGATCGTGCCGGTCACAGCCAATTCATCCAGCGAGAGTGCGGTCAGCGCCAATCCGTCCCCGACGATGCGCACCTCGCAGCCGCTGCACTTGACGCGCAGCAGCCCCGATTCGTACTCCTGTATGCCGCGGTGGTTTTCCACCACCACCCGGTGGTTGCCGACGATCTCCACACGCGGACGGCCGGTGTGCAGATCGTCCAACAGGCCGCCCAACCCGTCATGCGCCATGTGCGTCCCTCCTCTGTCCCGCTATTGTATGCGCGCGCCGCATCAAACTTGCCAGTCCGGCATATCCTGTGCCATCGGAGGTGTCCCCATGAAGCTGATCCTGTCCTTTGCGCTGTTCTGTGCCTTTCTGCTCTTTCCAGCGGCCTGCGCCGACGGTGTGCGCGACGGTCTGGCGCTTGCCGCCGGACAGGCGCTGCCCGCGCTGTTCCCCTTTTTCGTCGCAGGCGGGCTGCTGACGCGCAGCGGGCTTGCCCTGCGCCTGTCCGGCCTTGCCGCGCGGCCGTTGTCCGCCCTGTACCGTCTGCCGCCCGCGGCAGCGCCCGCCGTACTGCTCGGACTGACGGGCGGCTACCCGGTCGGCGCGGCGACCGCCGCCGACCTGCTGGCGCAAGGCGCGCTGACGCACGCGGACGCGGCGCGCGTCAACCGGTTCTGCAACTGCGCCAGCCCCGGCTTTTGCATCGGCATCGCCGGGCTGGGCGTGTTCGGCAGCGCGCGCACTGGCGCACTGCTCTACGGCATCCACGTCTTGTCCGCGCTGCTGGCCGGCCTTGTCACCGCGCGCGGAGACACGCTGTCCCCGTCCGCCCATGCCGCACTGCCCCGCGCGCCGGACGGGGGTTTTGCATCCATCTTTTGCGCGGCGGTGCAGCAGGCCGCCTCGACCGCACTGACCGTAACCGCCTTTCTGGCCATGTTTTCCATCCTGCTGCGATTGGCCGCGCCGCTTTTAGCACTGCTGCCCCATGGGGACGCGCTCTCCGGCCTGCTCGAGCTGACCGCCGGGTTGGATGCGCTTGCCCCGCTGCCGCTGACCGGCAGCGCCAAGCTGACCATCGCTTCGTTCCTGCTGGGCTTTGGCGGGCTGGCCGTACAGTTCCAGGTGCGCGCACTTGCCGCGCCCGCCGGCCTGCCGACGGACGGCTTTGCCACCGCCAAACTGCTGCACGGCGCACTGGCCGCCGCGCTGACCGCGCTGCTCGCCCGCCTTTCCCCGCAGGCGCTGGCCGTTTCCGCCGCGCCGGGCAGCGCCGCGCCGCACGGCCTGCCGCCCGCCCTTTCCCTGATTTTACTTTTGGCGGCACTCGCAATTTGGTCTGGAAAAAAGGCGGAAAATGCGGTATAATGGGTCACATAACCTTTGGATGGGAGTGACTGACCGCATGAAGCTGAAAAAGCTGCTGCGAAAGGATATCGAGCCGCACTGTACATACTGTGCGCATGGCACGCCGCTGGCCGACGGGCAGCGCATCCTGTGCCGCCGCCGCGGCGTAGTAGACGGCGCCGACCATTGCCGCGCCTTCCGGTACGACCCGCTGCGCCGCGTGCCGCCCAAGCCGGCCGCGATCCGCGGACACTTCACCAACGCCGACTTTTCGCTGGGGGATTCCGATGAAACATGACCTGCTTTTGCGCCGCCTGCCGGCGCTGGCCCTGTGCCTGATTTTCCTGTTCACCGCCGCGCCGCTGCCGCAGTCCTATGCCGCGCCGGATGATAATGAGGCGGTTTCCGACACCGATACGGACACCGGCGAAGACGATACCGCCGACGGAGATACCGCGGACGATGCCGCCTCCAACGCCAATGTCATCGCCGCCGCGCCGGACGCGCCCACGCTCAACGCCGAGGCCGCGCTGCTCATCAGCCCGGATTCCGGCATGGTGCTCTATGAAAAGAACGCGGACGAGCGCCGCTACCCCGCTTCGACCACCAAGATCATGACCGCGCTGATCGTGCTGGAAAACGTGACCGACCTAAGCGAGACTGTCACCGCCGAGGCATCGGATTTCGAGCACGTCACCGCAGACAGCTCAAACGCCGACATCAAGGAGGGCGAAGTCGTCACAGTCGAGGACCTGCTGTATGCCCTCATGCTGCCTTCGGCCAATGAAGCGGCCTACATGCTCGCGCGCCACGTCGGCGGGACATGGGAAAACTTTGTCGACATGATGAACGAACGCGCCGCCGAGCTGGGCTGCACGGGCACGCATTTTTCCAATCCCTGCGGCCTGCACGAGGACGACCATTACTCGACCGCACGCGACCTGTACAAAATCGGCTATGCCGCCATGCAGGATGAAACCTTTGCCAATATTGTCAACACCGTGCAGCATAAAATGGCCAAAACCAATATGCACGAGGAGCGCAAGATCTACACCACCAACATGCTGATTTTCAGCTCCTACGCAGCCTACGCCTACCCCTACTGTCAGGGCATCAAGACCGGCCATACGTCGGAAGCGGGCAACTGCTTTGTCGGCTATGCCGAATACGGCGACGCCAAGCTGTACTCGGTTGTGATGGGCTGCGACGACCAATCCAAGGAATATCCGGAGATCGCCGCCAGCTTTACCGACACGAGCGCGCTGTGCAAATGGGGCTTTGAAAAGTTCACCTCCAAAACCATCGTCCAGCAGGGCGACACCATTGTGGAAATCGGCGTCAACCTGTCGACCGATACCGACCGGCTGGTGCTGACGACCAAGGCCGATCTGGTGTCGCTCGTACCCGCCGATATCGACATGGACGCACTGCTCAAAGGTGCCGTCATCACCGCACCCGATGAGGTCAACGCCCCAATTAAGGCGGGCGACGTCATCGGCAGCGTCACCTACTCCTATGGCGGCGTGGATTACGGCACGGTCGAGCTGGTCGCGCTGAGCGACGTAGAGGTCAGTCAGGTGCTGTATTACGCGGACAAGCTCAGCCATTTCTTCCAAAGCACCGTATTCAAGGTTATTCTGATCGTGCTGGCTGTGTTCGTTGTGCTGTACATCCTGTTCAACCTGACGTTCGGCGGCATACGCCGCCGCCAGCAGCGCAAAAATCTGCGCGCCCGCTATGAAAACACCAACTACCAGCGCCGCCGGCGCAGATAACCACATCCCCGGCATAACAAAACCGCCGTCCCCAACGGGACGGCGGTTTTCTCTTTTTGTTATTGCAGCCAGCTTGGCTTTTCGCGCATGCGCACGCCCGCGGCAATGCCGAGCGCGGCGTACATGGTCAGCACCGAGGTGCCGCCGTAGGAGAAGAACGGCAGCGTCAGACCCATGACCGGCAGCAGGCCGACATTCATGAAGATGTTCATAAACACCTGGAACAGGAACATGCCGCCGACGCCCACCGCCAGCAAGGCGGAAAAGGTGGTCGACGCACGATAGGACACATAGAATAAGCGCAGGATGAGCAGCGTCAGCAGGCCGATGATCAGCAGGCAGCCGATCAGGCCGAGCTCCTCGCCCGCGACCGAGAAGATATAGTCGGTCTGGTTTTCGGGGACGAGCTGCATCTGGGTCATCGTGCCGTGCGTCAGCCCCTGACCGGATACCTGCCCCGAGCCGATCGCAATCTTGCCGTAGGTCGCCTGACGGGAAGCATCCGGATCGATCGACGGGTCGAACAACACGAGGATACGGGTTTTCTGGTATCCCTGCAACACAAAGTTCCACAGGATCGGGATGCTGACAATACCCAGCCCGATGCCCAGCCCCAACCACTTGAGCGACAGCCCGGCGGCAAACAGCATGATCAGCGCGATCATAAAATACTGGATTGCCATACCCGAGTCACCCGAAGCGATGATCACCGCGCCCATCATAATCAGCGTATGCAGGCCGATGACAAACAACCCGCGCCACTCACTGATGTGCTCCTTGATTTCGGAAATATGCGCCGCAATGGTGAAAATGAAGATCAGCTTGCCAAGCTCCCCCGGCTGCAGGCTGGTCACCTCCAGATCGAGCCATGCACGCTGGCCGTTGACCTCCATGCCGAGCGGCGTAAACAGCAGCATTTGCAGACAGATATTGATGATGACGAAAATCTTCCACCAGCCGCTCATCGCCTCGAGGTCGATCAGACTCATCACTACAAACGCGCCGATGCCCATGATGATCGCCGCGCCCTGAATGAACAGGTTTCGCGTGCTGCCGTCCACCGCGCTGACCGGGTTGAGCGTGGCCGAAAAGATCAGCACCATGCCAAAGCCCGAGCAGATGAGCGCAAGAATCAATAAATAAAGGTCGGTATTTTTGAGATAGTGCCTGACCGTTTTGAAAACGTCCATGCCGACCCTCCTTTTTCGCCAAGATAAATGTACGCTTTATATCATACCACAAGGCTGTCTGTTTTGCGATACGCAAATTCGGCAAATTTTTCGCCGGATTCGCTGGAAAACTGTGCACAACATTGTTATAATGGTGTCACTGTGTAAATGAATACGGGGAGGTAACCATTTATGTTATCCGATATTGAAATCGCGCAGGGCTGCCAGATGCGCCCGATCGTTGACGTTGCCGCGGCCGCCGGGCTGGACGCGGACGACCTCGAACTTTACGGCAAATACAAGGCCAAGCTGTCCGCCGATGTGTGGAAAAAGACCGAGGGCAAGGAAAACGGCAAGCTGGTGCTGGTCACCGCCATCAACCCCACGCCCGCGGGCGAGGGCAAAACGACCACGACCGTCGGCCTCGGGCAGGCGATGGCAAAGCTGGGCAAAAAGGCGATGATCGCGCTGCGCGAGCCGTCGCTCGGCCCGGTGTTCGGCATCAAGGGCGGCGCCGCCGGCGGCGGCTATGCGCAGGTCGTGCCGATGGAGGACATCAACCTGCACTTCACCGGCGACATGCACGCGATCACCGCGGCGAACAACCTGCTGTGCGCCATGCTGGACAACCACCTGCAGCAAGGCAACACGCTGGGCATCGACCCGCGCCGCATCACGTTCACCCGCGTGATGGACATGAACGACCGCGCCCTGCGCAACATCACGATCGGTTTGGGCGGCAAGGTCAACGGCGTGCCGCGCGAGGATCACTTTATGATCACGGTCGCGTCGGAGATCATGGCCATCTTGTGCCTTGCGTCCGACCTTGGCGACCTGAAAAAGCGCTTTGGCGACATTCTGGTCGCGTACAACTACGCGGGCGAGCCGGTGTACGCGCGCGACCTCAAGGCCGAGGGCGCGATGGCCGCGCTCATGCGCGACGCCATCAAGCCCAACCTTGTGCAGACGCTTGAGGGTACGCCCTGCCTGATGCACGGCGGCCCGTTCGCCAACATCGCACACGGCTGCAACAGCGTACAGGCGACCAAGCTGGCGCTGCGTCTGGCTGATATCGCGATCACCGAGGCGGGCTTCGGCGCCGACCTCGGCGCGGAGAAGTTCATGGACATCAAGTGCCGCAAGGCAGGCCTGTCCCCCGACTGCATCGTCATCGTCGCGACCGTGCGCGCGCTCAAGTACAACGGCGGCGTGCCCAAGGCCGAGCTGAACGAGCCCAACCTGACGGCGCTCGAGCGCGGCATCTGCAACCTCGACGCGCATCTGGATAACATGCAGAAGTTCGGCGTGCCGGCGGTCGTCGCCATCAACGCCTTCCCGACCGACACCGCCGAGGAGATGGACTTTATCCGCCGGCACTGTGCCGAGCGCGGCGTACGCGTGGCGCTCTCCGAGGTGTTCGCCAAAGGCGGCGAGGGCGGCAAGGCGCTGGCCGAAGAGGTGCTTGCCGTGCTGGACGAGGGCAAGGCCGACTTCCACATGCTCTACGAGGACGCGCTGCCGCTCGAGGACAAGATCCGCAAGATCGCCAAGGAAATCTACGGCGCGCTCGGCGTGACCATTGCGTCCGCCGCCCACAAGGAACTGCAAAACATCACTGCACTGGGCTTCGGCCACCTGCCGGTGTGCATCGCCAAAACGCAGTATTCGCTGTCCGACGACCCGGCGCTGCTCGGCCGTCCGACCGAGTTCGTTGTCAACGTGCGCACCGCGCGTCTGGCTGCGGGCGCGGGCTTTGTCGTCGTCGAGACCGGCGCGATCATGACCATGCCCGGCCTGCCCAAGGTGCCCGCCGCAGAGAAGATCGACGTCAATGCCGACGGCAAAATCACCGGCCTGTTCTAAACCCATCTTTGCGCAAGCGAAAGCCGCCCGAAAGGGCGGCTTTCAGTCTGTCGATAAAGTCCTCGCGCCGCAGCGCGCATTGTTCAGCCGCTCTGTGAGCGGCATCAAAAAAGCGGGCTTTGCCCGATTTTTTGATACATTTGATTCGATCGGAAGCGTGGTTCCGATCGAGAGGCTGTCGAAAACTATGTTTTTCGACAGCCTCAAAGCCGCCCGAAAGGGCGGCTTTGCTGCGTTATCCGGCAAGCGGGATGGTGATCCCCTCATCCCCTGCCGTGTTACTGATAATCAGCGCCTGCACATCATCTGCACCGATATGCCCCAGACCGCGGTTGAATTCTTCAAACTGGATTTCAAACGCCTCCGTACCGCCCCGGCTCCTCTGCCGCAGCACCTCCCCGTTTTTCAGCTGCAGCTGCACATCGAGTGCATAGCTGCCGTTCCGGCCATACTGGAGCAATTGACCGTCCAGGCTGACGCCCAGCGGCGCAAGGTACAGGTTGTCCAGCCGGACGACCGCGCCGTCCGGCAGCGTGACCTGCTGGTCGATCTTCAGAACCTCGTCCACCGGCTCCCAGTCCGTCGGGAACGTGAACGTCCAGTTGCCATAGAACAGCTGCATGCGGTCGAGGTCGGTGTCCACATAGGAAATACGCTCAAAAATGATCGTATAGGTCTCCGGCCACGCTTCCAGATACATCTGGTAAACAAACTCGACCTTGTTGTCATCCTGATCGGCATCGGGCAGCACATACGGCCCGCTCAGGCCGCCGCAGATGCCCGTCTCGTTGGCTTCGATCATCGCCGCAGTGTCCATCACCAGATCCATCTGGGTGCGCGGTATGGAATCAGCCTCCTCCGTCACCTGCTCCGCACGCAGCGGCCTGCCGTCGTCCCGCGACACCGTCCCCTTGATGTAGACGGTGCGGGTGCTGCCGTACATCTCATCGAAGGTGATGGTATAGCCGTCATACGACTGGCTCAGACCCAGCGGCGTGCTGCCATGGTCCTGCTCCCAGTCGCCCATGGTCTGTCGCGCCCAGTCGCGGTATACCGCAGCGGCGACGCAGCCTGTGATCAGCAAAATCACCGCAGCGGCAATCAGGATCATCGTCCGTTTGGTTTTCATACGGCTTCGCCCCTTTCCTCCGGTGACCGCCTGCAATATGCGGGCTTTGGACGCCTCCGGCAGCGCCGCGCCCGCCATCCGGCGGTCGATTGCCTGTTTCAGCTTTTCATCCATCGTCATCCCACCCTTTCAGCGTTTCTTTCAGCTGCGCCCGCGCGCGGCGCAGCCGCGTCGAGACCGTGTTTTCCTTTTCGTGCAGCAGCGCTGCGATCTCCGGTATGGTCAGCTGCTGCCAGTAGTAGAGCAGCACCGGCTCGCGGTACTTGGGCGCCAGCGCCAGCACCTGCCGCAAAATCTCGTCGTCCTGTGGTTCAGCGTCCGGCGACGCAGGAATCTGCTCGAGCAGCGCTTCACTGTCCAGCCGTTTGCGGTACCAGTACAGCCGCCGGTAGTCGCGACAGACGTTGACCGCGATCGTCGTCAGCCACGTCTTTTCACTTGCGCGCCGCGCGTAGCCGTCCAGCCCGCGCCACGCCTTGAGCATGGTGTCCTGCACGGCGTCCTCCGCAAGGTACAGGTCACCCAGCAACAACAGGCACAGGCGGTACAGCCGGTCGCCGTGTTCTTCCATCATGCGCGTCAGCGTTTGCTGCCGGTCGTTTTCCATATCCCCTGCCTCCTTTCACCCCATTAGACGGATACGGCATGCCTTTCCGTTCATCACGCCGCAAAAACTTTTCTCCGACAGCATAACACGACGCGCCGCTGCGGGGCAAGTGCGCACAGCTTCCTTCCCACGGTGGACAAAGATGCGCATTTAGGTGTATAATAAAATATACCGCGGGTTTGTCCGCCGGAAATATCCTGCACACAGGGAGGTTGTTATGATGGAAAATCCCGAAAAGCTGCTCGACCTGCTCAGCCAGGACGCACGCCTGACCCCCGCCCAGCTTGCCGCCATGACCGGCGCGAGCGAGGCCGAGGTGGTCGACGCGATCCGCGCTTTTGAAAAGAACGCCACAATCCTGGGCTATAAAACCGTGATCGACTGGGACAAGACCGCCAAGGAGAGCGTCACCGCACTCATCGAGGTCAAGATCACCCCGCAGAAGGGCATGGGCTTTGACGAGATCGCCCGCCAGATCTATTCGCACCATCAGGTCGAAAGCGTCTACCTGATGAGCGGCGGCTTTGACCTGACGGTCATCATCAAGGGGCGCTCGATGCGCGAGGTTGCGCGCTTTGTCTCCGAGCAGCTTGCACCGATGGAAAACGTGCTGTCGACCGGCACGCACTTCATCCTGAAGAAATACAAGGATTACGGCGTCGAGTTTGACCCCTCGGAAACCGATCAAAGAGAGGTCATGATGGCATGGTAGATTACGAACAGCTGCTGTCCGACCGGGTGCAGATGGTCAAGCCCTCGGGCATCCGCCGCTTTTTTGATGTAGCCGCCGCCATGCCGGACGCGATCTCGCTCGGCGTGGGCGAGCCGGACTTTGAAACCCCGTGGCAGATCCGCCGCGCGGGCATCCAGTCGCTCGAAAAGGGCAAGACGTTTTACACCTCCAACTGGGGCCTTGCCGACCTGCGCAAGCAGATCGCTGCGCTGACACGGCGCAAGTACCAGTTATGCTACGACGCGGACAAGGAAATCCTCGTCACGGTCGGCGGCTCGGAGGCCATTGACAATACCATCCGCGCGCTGGTCAATCCGGGCGACGAGGTGCTCATCCCCGAGCCGAGCTTTGTCTGCTACACCCCGCTGACCCAGATGGCGGGCGGCGTGCCCGTCCCGCTGCCAACACAGGCGGCCGACCAGTTCAAGCTGACCGCGTCCGCGCTGCGCGCGGCCATCACACCGCGCACCAAACTGCTGATCCTGCCCTACCCCAACAACCCGACGGGCGCGATCATGACGCGCGACGAACTGGAAGCGCTTGCCGCCGTGCTGCGCGACACCAATATCGCTGTCATTTCGGATGAAATCTATTGCAGCCTGACCTACGGCAAGGAACCGCACGTCTGCTTTGCCGAGCTGCCCGGCATGCAGGAGCGCACGATCGTCGTCGACGGTTTTTCCAAGTCCTACGCGATGACCGGCTGGCGTCTGGGCTGGGCGATGGGGCCGAAGGAATTGATGAAGCAGATCTGCAAGATCCATCAATTTGGCATCATGTCTGCGCCGACGACCGCGCAGTTCGCGGGCATCGAGGCCATCCGCACGGGCGAGGACGACATCGAGCGCATGCGCAGCCAATACGATATCCGCCGCCGCTTCCTGCTCGGCGAGCTGCGCTCCATGGGCCTTACATGCTTCGAGCCGCAGGGCGCGTTCTACATGTTCCCGTCGATCGCATCGACCGGCCTGTCCTCCGAGGAGTTCTGCGAACGCCTGCTGCACGAGCAGCGCGTCGCGGTCGTGCCGGGCAACGCCTTCGGCGACAGCGGCGAGGGGCATGTTCGCATCTCCTATTCCTACTCGATGAACCACCTGCGCGAGGCCTGCTTCCGCATACGCAAGTTCCTGCAAAACCTGTAACGACATAAAAGCAGCCTGTTCCAAACGGAACAGGCTGCTTTTATGCTGCTTTTAATCAGAATACGCAGTACTGCGCCATATAAGCGTCCATCAGCGGCAGCAGGTCGGCATACTCGGCCTTGTCAGCCAGATACTCGCGGATATCCTGCACGGTGACGAGCGCGTGTACCTTGATGCCGAACTCCTCGCCAACCTCCATGACCGCGGTCTTGCCCGGGGTCGTGCCGACCTCGCAGCGGTTGACCGAGATGAACATATCGGTCACCTTGACGTCCGCGCAGCCCTGCAGCACCGGCATGGTCTCGCGGATGGCGGTGCCCGCGGTGATGACGTCCTCGATGATGATGACGCGGTCGCCGTCCTTGGGCTTGTAGCCGACGATGCTGCCACCCTCACCGTGATCCTTTACTTCCTTGCGGTTGAAGAAAAACGGCTTGTCGATACCGTAGTTGCGCGCGAGCGCACCGGACACCGAGGTCGCCAGCGGAATGCCCTTGTAGGCCGGGCCGAACATCGCGTCGAAGTTGTCTCCGATCGTCTCCTTGACGAGCGCCGCGTAGAATTCGCCCAGTCGGGAGTTCTGCAGGCCGGTCTTATAGTTGCCGGTGTTGACAAAATACGGGGTCTTGCGGCCAGACTTGGTCGTAAAGTCGCCGAAGCGCAGCACGTCCGCGCCCATCATAAACTCGATAAATTCCTTTTTCGCCTCAGAAAGCATAGCTCGTTCCACCTTTTTACTCATTTGGTACCAGTATAGCAGATTTGTCCGGCAGAAACAAGCCGTCGGAAGATAGAAAGCCCGGAGCATCCGCTCCGGGATTGAGGCTGTCGAAAACTATGTTTTTCGACAGCCTCTCGATTGGAACCACGCTTCCAATCGAATCAGTTGTATCAAAAAAGCGGGCAAAGCTCGCTTTTTTGATGCCGCTCACAGAGCGGCTGAACTATGCGCGCTGCGGCGCGGGAACTTTATCCACAAACTGAAGCCCGAAGCATCCATTTCTGGCTTTATGTTTTTAGCGGAGCACCGCACCCTGATCGGCCGAGGTGACCAGCCGCGAATAACGGTACAGCCAGCCCGACTTGACGTTGGGCTCGCGCGGCACGAACTTCGCGCGGCGGGCTTCCAGCTCCCCGTCGGAAACCTTGACGTTGACCTTGCTGTTCGGGATGTCGATGGCGATGATATCACCCTCCTGCACGAGCGCGATCTCGCCGCCTGCCGCTGCTTCGGGCGACACATGGCCGATCGACGCGCCACGGGACGCGCCGGAGAAACGGCCGTCCGTGATGAGCGCGCAATCCTTGTCCAGCTGCATACCGGCCAGCGCCGAGGTCGGGTTGAGCATCTCGCGCATGCCGGGGCCACCCTTCGGGCCCTCGTAGCGGATGACCACCACATCCCCCTTGTGAATCTCGCCGGCATAAATGGCCTTGATCGCATCATCCTCGGAATCGAACACGCGCGCCGGGCCTTCGTGCACCATCATCTCGGGCGCGACAGCCGAACGCTTGACGACGCAGCCGTTCTTCGCGATGTTGCCCCACAGCACGGCGATGCCGCCGGTCTCGGAGTACGGGTTGTCGATCGGGCGGACGACCTCGGGATTCTTGTTGACGACGCTCGCGAGGTTCTCGCCGACCGTCTTGCCGGTCACAGTGATCAGTGACAGGTCGAGGAAGTCGCGTCTGGTCAGCTCCTTCATGATGGCTGGCACGCCGCCCGCGGCGTACAGCTGCTCGATGTGGTGCGGGCCCGCGGGCGCGAGGTGGCAGATGTTCGGCACCTTGGCCGACAGTTCATTGAGCGTTTCCAACTGCAGCGGCACGCCCGCCTCATTGGCCAGCGCCAGCAGGTGCAGCACCGAATTGGTCGAGCAGCCGATGGCCATTTCGCAGCACAACGCGTTGCGGAACGCCGCCGGAGTCAGGATGTCGCGCGGCTTGATATCCTTTTCGACCAGCTCCATGATCTTCATGCCTGCGTGCTTGGCCAGATGGATGCGCGCAGCCGAAATCGCCGGGGTAGTGCCGTTGCCGGGCAGCGCCATGCCGATCGCCTCGGACAGGCAGTTCATCGAGTTCGCCGTGTACATGCCCGCGCACGAACCGCAGCCCGGGCAGGAATTGCACTCGGCCTCGTAGAAGGTCGCGTCATCCATGATGCCTGCCTTATACGCGCCGACCGCCTCAAAGGTTTTGGACAGCGAAACCTCCTCACCGCCGAAATGGCCGGCCAGCATCGGGCCGCCGGACACGAGGATGGCCGGGATATTCAGGCGCGCCGCCGCCATCAGCATGCCGGGCACGATCTTGTCGCAGTTCGGGATGAGCACGAGCGCGTCAAACTGGTGCGCCTGCGCCAACGTCTCAACGCTGTCCGCAATCAGCTCGCGGCTGGGCAGCGAGTACTTCATGCCGATATGCCCCATCGCGATGCCGTCGCACACACCGATGGCCGGCACGAGCACCGGCGTGCCGCCCGCCGCGCGCACGCCTGCCTTGACGGCGTCCGCAATCTTATCCAGATTGATGTGGCCGGGGATGATCTCGCTGTATGCGGAGACGACGCCGATGATCGGGCGCTGCATCTCCTCGTCGGTCAGGCCGCAGGCGCGCAGCAGCGAGCGGTTGGGCATGCGCTCGGCGCCTGCGATGATGTTGTCGCTTCTTCTGGACACGGGGAAATTCCTCCTTTTGACAGAACAGGCGAGCGGAAACCCGCCCGCCTGTACACATTCTTCTTTTCGCGCCTTCGGCGCGCATGCAGTCGAAAAATCCAGCACGCTGGATTTTTCATCAAAAGCGCGAGCTCTGCCCGTGCTTTTGATACCTCGACTCAGCCGCCTTGGGCGGCGTCATTCGGGTATCGAAAACCGGTTTCTTCGGAACCGGTTTTCGTATATAGGGGGCTTTTGAAGCCCCCTATACGTTTCAAACGACTCATTTTTTCAGCCAGCTCATCATGCCGCGCAGCTTCTTGCCGACGGCCTCCAGCTCGGTGTCCGCCTCGAGCGCACGGGTCGCGAGGAAGCGCGCACGGCCGCCCGCACGGTTCTCCTGGATCCACTCGGAAGCGAAGGTGCCGTCCTGAATCTCGCGCAGGATCTTCTTCATCTCCTTGCGGGTCTCCTCGGTGATGATGCGCTTGCCGGTGCGGTAGTCGCCGTACTCGGCGGTGTCGGAGATCGAGTAACGCATCTTGGCAAAGCCGCCCTCGTTGATCAGGTCGACGATCAGCTTCATCTCGTGGACACACTCGAAGTACGCGTTCTCCGGCGCGTAGCCCGCCTCGACCAGCGTCTCAAAACCGGCCTTCATCAGCTCGCAGACGCCGCCGCACAGCACGGCCTGCTCGCCGAACAGGTCGGTCTCGGTCTCGGTCTTGAAGGTGGACTCGAGGATGCCCGCACGGCCGCCGCCGATACCGGCAGCGTAAGCCAGCGCGATGTCCATCGCCTTGCCGGACGCGTCCTGATGCACGCAGACCAGATCCGGAACGCCCGCGCCCGCAACATACTGCGAACGGACGGTGTGGCCCGGGCCCTTGGGCGCGATCATGATAACGTCGACGTCCGCCGGCGGGACGATCTGCTTGAAGTGGATGTTGAAGCCGTGCGCAAAGGCCAGTACGTTGCCCGGCTTGAGGTTGGGTTCAACGACTTCCTTGTAGATGTCGGCCTGCTTCTCGTCCGGAACGAGCATCATAATGATGTCGCCGGCAGCGGCAGCCTCAGCCATGGTCATGACCGGGATGCCGTAATCCTTGGCCTTCTTCTCATGCTTGGAGCCCGGACGCAGGCCGACCACGACATTGACGCCCGAATCCTTCAGGTTCATCGCATGCGCGTGACCCTGCGAACCGAAGCCCAGGATCGCTACGGTCTTGCCATCGAGCAGGGACAGGTTGCAGTCCGAATCATAGTACATCTTAACCATTTGAAACTCCTCCTAAGTATATAGAAATGAATTTAGGAAAACAAATTAAAAGGCGCGGTCACTTCTCGATCGCGGTGACGCCCGAGCGGCTCATCTCGACGATCTCAAAGTTGGAGATAACGTCAAGGAACGCATCGATGCGGCTGGGTACCTCGGCCAGCTCAACGATCATCGTCTCGTCGGTCGACTCGACGATATGCGCCTCATACAGGCCGCACAGCTGACGGATGGCGTCGCGCTCGCTGGCGTTTTCCGCCTTGACCTTGACGAACACCAGCTCGCTGCAGCAGGAGTCGTCCTCCTGCAGGTGGTCGACGCGCTGCACCTCCTCGAGCTTGAGCAGCTGCTTGATGATCTGCTCAAGGATCGGCTCGTCGCCCTGCACGATAATCGACATACGCGAAATCTTGGGGTCGGTGGTCGCGGATACGGTCAGCGAGTCGATATTATAGCCGCGGCGGCCGAACAGGCTGGACACGCGCGCCAATACGCCCGCGTTATTCTGCACGGTGACAGAAAGGATATATTTTTCCATGGTCAGTCCCCTTTCTCAGTCCGCCACAATGTCGTCGACCGTGCCGCCCGCCGGGATCATGGGCAGCACGCGCTCGTCCTTGTCGATGCGGCAGTCGATCAGCACCGGGCCGGTGCGCTGTTCGAGCGCGCCGGACAGCGCCGCGCGCAGCTCCGGGATGTTGGTCACGCGGTAGCCGCGGCCGCCGAATGCCTCGGCCAGCTTGATATAGTCTGTTTTGCGGTACAGGTCGGTCTGGGAATAGCGCCGGCCGTAGAACATGGTCTGCCACTGGCGGACGTTGCCCAGCACGTTGTTGTTCATGATGATCGTGATGACCGGCAGGCCGTAGGTCACGGCGGTGCACAGCTCGTTGAGGTTCATGTGGAACGAACCGTCGCCTGTGATGTGGACGACCGTCTTTTCCGGGAACGCAATCTGCGCGCCCATGGCCGCGCCGTATCCGAAGCCCATCGTGCCAAGTCCGCCCGAGGTCAGGAAGTGGCGCACCTTGCGGCAACGGTTATACTGTGCCGACCACAGCTGGTGCTGGCCGACGTCGGTCGCAACGATTGCGTCGTCGCCGATCATGTCGTACAGCGTGCGCAGCAGCTGGTGCGGATGGATGACGCTGTCGTCGTCCTCGGGCGCATAGTCGAGCGTGCGCTGCCACTCGGCGATCTGCGCGCGCCATTCGGTGTGCTTGGCCTCGGCGACATGCGGCAGCAGCGCCTTGAGGAAGTTCTCCGCGTCGCTGACAACCGAGTAATCCACGCCGATGTTCTTGTTGATCTCGGCCGCGTCAATGTCGATATGGACGATCTTGGCCTTGGGGGCAAAGCGGCGCGGGTTGGTGGCCACGCGGTCGGAAAAGCGCGCGCCGATGCAGATCAGCAGGTCGCTGCGCTCGACCGCCCATGCAGCCGAAACCGTGCCGTGCATGCCGACCAGCCCAAGGCTGAGCGGCTCGGTGTCCGGGATGCAGCCAATGGCCATCATGGTGTGCGCCGACGGGATATCCGCCTTCTGCATCAGCTTTTGCAGCGCCGCGCCCGCATTTGCGGTCTCTACGCCGCCACCGTAATAGATCATCGGGCGCTCGGACTGCGCGATCATGGCCGCGACCGTCTCCAGCTGCTCGGTAGTGACCTCATAGGATTCATCGACCACGGCCTTGCCGGCCGGGACGTACTCGCACTCGGCGCTTGTGACGTCCTTCGGGATGTCGATCAGCACCGGGCCGGGACGGCCGGACGAGGCGATACGGAATGCGTCGCGCACGGTGGCAGCCAGTTCCTCAACATGGCGCACGACGAAGTTGTGCTTGGTGATCGGCATGGTGATGCCGGCGATGTAGACCTCCTGGAAGGAGTCGCGGCCGATCAGGCTGGTACCGACGTTGCCGGTGATGGCGACCATCGGGATCGAGTCCATGTAAGCCGTTGCGATGCCCGTGACCAGATTGGTCGCGCCCGGGCCGGACGTTGCCATGCAAACGCCGACCTTGCCGGTCGAGCGGGCGTAGCCGTCGGCGGCATGCGCCGCGCCCTGTTCGTGGGCAGTTAAAATATGTCGAATGCGGTCGCTGTTCTTGTAAAGCGCGTCATAGATATTCAGCACCGCGCCGCCGGGGTAACCGAAAATCGTATCGACCCCCTGCTCTACCAGCGCTTCCACCAAAATATCCGAACCGTTCTTTATCATGCGAATCCGCCTCCTTTCCCAAAATAAACAAAAATAAAAAAGCCTTCGCCTCAACAAAGAGACAAAGACCAATCCTCTGCGGTACCACTCTTCTTGCCGCGCACGCACGCGCATGCCGCGACCACTCACCTGACCTTTTAACGCAGATCACGCGGAACGCCTTACACGGAGCCCTGTTCCATCCCTTTTCAGACGTCCGGCTCACGGAGGACTTTCGCACTTCCCTTCTTCCACCGCCTTGCACCACCCGGCGGCTCTCTTTTTGGATTCCAGACGCTACTTTTCCGGTCATTGCCGATATGCCGTATTCAAAATGTAATTCATATTATAAAGCGGCTTTCGGAGATTGTCAACAACTTTTTCGCATTTTACTTTGTTAAATTCCTGTCCGGTTATAATCTGGCCAAATTGTGACATACTACCGGTAAATCCACTTGAAATGAGGCGGAATTATGGCTGTTCCCCTGCTGCGCACGCTGGTGCTGTACTGCGCGGTCATCGCCGCGGTGCGCCTGATGGGCAAACGTCAGATCGGCGAGCTCGACCCGTCCGAGCTGGTCATCACCATACTGGTATCCGACCTTGCGGCCGTGCCGATGCAGGACCTCGGCATCCCGATGTTCGCCGGGCTGGTGCCGATCGCCACGTTGATCGTACTCGAGATCCTGATGAGCTGGCTGTCGCTCAAAAGCCGCGCATTCCGGCGGCTGCTCAACGGCCAGCCCGCCATCGTCATCCGCGGCGGGCAGTTGGACATCGGCAAGCTGCGCGAAATGCGCCTGACGACCGACGAGATCGTCGAAACGCTGCGCAAGCAGAATGTATCCTCGGTGTCGGACGTCAAATACGGCGTCATCGAGCCGGACGGCACACTGTCTGTCATCCTCAAGCAGCCACAGCAGCCGGTGACGGCCGAGATGCTGGGCATCACACCCAAAGATGTCGGCCTTCCGCTCGTCGTCGTGTCGGACGGACGGCTGGTGCGCCGCTCGCTGCGGCTGCTGCACCTCGACCCCAAGGACATTGAAAACCGGCTGAAAAATCAGAGCCTTGCTGTGTCCGATGTGTTCCTGATGACGCTCGACGACTGCGGCAACAGCTTTGTGCAGCGGAAGGGGCGCGCCTGATGCGGCGGGTCTGGATGGCGCTGGCGCTGCTCGCGCTGCTCCTGCTCGGCAGCTGGTGGAGCCTGCGCACGGTTGAGCGCACCACGGAAGCCATTGTCGCCGAAATCGAGGCGGGCGACTTGGATGCCGCGCACCAGCGCTGGGATGAGGCGCAGGTGCTGCTCGGTTCGCTGCTGCTGCACGACGAGCTGGACGCAGCCGACCGGCTGTTCGACCGCGTGCTGGCCGCGCGCGACGCGGGCAACGGCGAGGACTTCGCGCTCGACCGCACCGAGCTGCTGTCCCAGCTGCGCCACCTGCCCGACCTCGAACGGCCGAGCCTGATCAACCTGTTCTGATCGCCAAATCCAAGGCTGCAATTTTGGCAAATTTGATATAGCTTTTCCGGACAAGATATGGTAGTATTGGTTTGTAAATAATATCTTGTTTTATTAGTATCCAGAAAGGAAGCTGCATGATGAACAACGCTGCCTATAAAAAGCTCGATTACAGCCTTGCGCTGCTGTCCACCACGGCCGATGGCAAAAACTTCGGCTGCATCATCAACTCGCTGCATCAGGTGACCTCGTCGCGCCCGCCCAAGTTCACGCTGTCGCTGAATAATGACTCGGCAACCGGTGCCGCGCTCAAAAAGAGCGGCGTTGCCGCCGTCACGCTGCTCGCACAGGACGCAGACGAGAAGATCGTCAACGAATTCGGCTATAAATCCGGCCGCGCGATCGACAAGTTCGCCGCCTTCCCGTTCGAGACGGATGCCAACGGCTGTCCGTACCTCAAGGACGGCATGGTGTCCCGCCTGAGCCTGCGTGTGACCGAAACGGTCGCCATCGGCTCGTACACGCTGTTCATCTGTGAGCTGACCGACGCCGAGGTGCTGGCCGACGGTGACTGCCTGACCGTCAAGGCGCTTGAAAACCGCGGCAAGGACGCGCCCCCGGCCGCGCCGGTCTACCACGAGGTCGGCCCGGACGCAGGCTGGAAGTGCACGGTCTGCGGCTATGTCCGGCTGGACGAGACCATCCCGGACGACTATATCTGCCCGATCTGCCGCGCCCCGCGCAGCAAATTCGTCAAACGCAGCGAAGCATAAACCGACCGAAACGGCCGCCCGGAGGGGCGGCCGTCAGTCTGTCGATAAAGTCCTCGCGCCGCAGCGCGCATTGTTCCACCGCTCTGTGAGCGGCATCAAAAAAGCGAGCTTTGCCCGATTTTTTGATACATTTGATTCGATCGGAAGCGTGGTTCCGATCGAGAGGCTGTCGCAAACATAGTTTTCGACAGCCTCTCGGCTGCCCGGAAGGGCGGCCGTCTTGTTTTCCGGCTTTCGCTATGATATGATAGGGGCAAAGGCAGGTGGAGCAGTATGAAAAGCATCAAGCCTGGCCGCGGCCCCTCGATGATGGGCGGCTTCGGTTCGGTATTCGGCATTGTGTTCGGCATCTTCTGGACGGTCATGGCCGCCCGCATGACGCACGGTCTTGGCCTGGTCGGCGTAGTCTTCCCGCTGTTCGGTGTGATCTTCATTCTCATCGGCGTGGTCAACGCGGTTTACCACTTCAAGAACGCCACCGGCAAAAACCGCTACTCCGCGTTCGACATCACCGACGAAAACGAGGAGCCAGACCCGCTGAACGCGCGCTTCGGCAGCCCGTCCGCACCGCAGGATGCACCCAGCCAAACCGCTTCCAGCGGTTTCTGCCCGTACTGCGGCGCGCCCGTGCAGGGCGATTTCGCCTTCTGCCGCAAATGCGGCAGACAGCTTCCCAAGGAGTGACCCCGATGAAAAAAGTACTGTTCGTCAACGGCTGCATCCGCGGCGCGGACTCGCGCACGCTGCGCCTTGCGCAGCGGCTGGTGCGTCAGATCCCGGACGCCGGGATCGAGGTGCTTGCGCTGCCCGCGCTGCACCTGACGCCCTATGACGCCAAGGATATCACCCAGCGCGACGCGCTCTCGGCCGCAGGCTCGTTCCAGCTGCCATTTTTCGCGCTGGCCAACCAGTTCAAAAGCGCGGACGCGGTCGTGCTCGCCTGCCCGTTCTGGGATCTGGGCGTGCCGTCCATGGTGCGCTGCTACCTCGAGCGCCTGTGCGTGACCGGGCTGACCTTCCACTATAACGACAAAGGCTATCCGGTCGGCGACTGCGACCCACAGCGCTTTGTCTATGTGACCACGCGCGGCGGCATCGTCGACAACAGCGACCCCGTGCTGGCCGACCACGGCTCTGCGTACCTGCGCTCGATCTGCAAGCTGCTGTCCGGCGCCCGGTTCGACACGCTGGCCGCCGAGGGGCTGGACATCGCCGGCAGCGACGTGGAGGCGCTGCTGCGCGCTGCCGAAGCGCAGGCCGACGAACTGGCCGCGCATTTCTGGGACTGACTGCCCACACCGCATGACAAAACCGCCGGAACCCTCGGGTTCCGGCGGTTTTCGTTACAGCAGCACTTCGTCCGTGCCGAAAATCCTGCGCAGGTCGGCAAGCCCCTGCTTGAGGTTCTGGTAGCCCGTCTCGCCAATGACCGACGTGTCGCCGTTTTCATAGTCCTGCATGGCCTTTTTGATGTCCAGCAGACGGTAGCAGCCCTCGTTCGAGGCGTCCGGATGCAGCATGTACAGCGGGACATATTCGCAGCCCGACACGGTCACCGCGCCGGTCTCGCCGTCCTTAGTCAGTTCAAGGTTGACCGCCGCGGTCAGGTTGGTGTAGGGGTCGTGCTGGTTGGAGAGCAAGTTGCCCAGACAGTAGCACAGAAAGCCCGTGCGCCCGTCGGGCAGCTGCCGCAGCTCCATTGGCTGCGGCACATGCACATGGCCGCCCAGCACAAGTGTCGCGCCGTTTTCAAACAGGAAATCGGCAAGCGCCGTCTGCTGCTCGCTCGGCGTTGTCCAATATTCCTGTCCCCAGTGCATGTAGACCGCAATCGCGTCCGCGTCGGCTTGCTTGGCCTTCGTCAGATCGGCCGCAATCCGGTCGTAATCGACCACGCTGCAATCGGTCAGGTAGTCGGTCGTGTAGACGTTGACGCTGTACGGGTGCTCGCCCAGCGGCATGCCGTTGGTGCCGTAGGTATAAGCCAGCAGCGCTAACCGGATGCCACCCACGTCGACCACCTTGACCGCGTCTCGCTCGGCCTGCGTGCGGTGCGTGCCGACATGGTCCATGCCTGCGGCATCCAACACATCGAGCGTGCGCACCAGCCCATCGTGCCATTTGTCCAGGCTGTGGTTGCCCGATGTGCTCAGCAGGTCGAAGCCAACCGTTTTCAGGTCGGCCGCCAGCTTGTCCGGCGCGCAGAACATCGGGAAGCCCGAATACGGCGGGCCGTTGAACGTCGTTTCCAGACAGGCGACCGCATAATCCGCCCGCTCGAAGTGCGGCCGCACCTGCTCGAACAGATAGGTGAAGTCATGGGTATCCGTGGCGCTGTTGTATGCCTCATTGACGATCGGCATGTGCATCACCAGATCACCTGCAACGCAAAGCGTTGCGACTGTGTCCGGCACGGCCGGTTCCACCGCCGGCACGCTTGCAGCGGCCTGCGGCGGCGCCTGCTGTTCCCTTTGCCACAGCCCGAACACAATCAGCGATGCCGACGCTCCAAGCACCATCAGCACGGACAGCCATCCAATCACACGATTAACCAGCTTCATCTCGATCCCCCGCTTTCCCGCGCCGCACTGCCGACGGCGCCGCGTGGTTATTTCGGGTCTTTGCGCGAGCCTTCAAACGAATCCGCGTGCACCCAGAACACCTCGGCCACGCTGAGCGCCGGGTCGGTATAGCTCCAGCCGCCGCGGCCGGTCTGGTGCTGCATGATGACGTCGAACCCGCGCCGTTTTTCTTCGTTCGTCTGCGCGAACTCGACCTTGCCGTACCCCACAACCGAGGCAAACGCAAAGCTGTACCGGCAGGCAAGGTCGCCCTCGCCGGTCAGCCCCATCTCGGTGTCCAGCTCAAAGCACACGCGCGAGTCGGCGCGCAGCGCGTCGATCTTCTTGCCCTTCAGGCCGCTGTGAAAATACAGCGTCAGGCCGGTCTCATCCCATGTATAACCAAAATTGAGCGGAATCACATAGGGCATGCCGTCCGCCGTCATCGCCAGACGGCAGGTTTTGCACGCCTGCAGGATCGGCTCGATGTTCTCCCGTCCCGTGATCTCTCTGTCTTTTCTGCGCATATCTTGTCACCTCAGCACAAGCATACCATGTTTTGACGTTTGAAGCAAGAAAAAGGGACGCATTGCGCCCTTTTTTCCCTGTTGTGCCGTCATGCCCGCGCGCACGCCCAGAGCGCCGCGATCTGGCCGGAAAGCCGGTCGTACGACCAGGTCTTTTCGCTGCGCGAAACGCTGTTCGGGTCGCGCACGATGTACTCGCCGTTGTCCGCGCGGCCGGTCAGCACGATGAAGTGCCCCTCGGTCGTAAAATCGCCCGGTAGCATCGAGCAGATGACCGGCTGGCCAGCGTCGAGCGCCGCGTCGAGCTGTCCCTTATCGAGCGGCAGCTGACAGCACGAAATACCGAACGCACCCGCACCGTCACGCAAAAGCGACCAGCTCGTACCCTGCCCGGGCACATAATAGCCGTTTTCGGCCGCGTACCGCGCCACGCGGTACGGCGTGACTGTGCTGTCGCCCGTCAGGTAAGCCGCCGCCATGGCAAGGCTGGTCGGCGCGCAGCCGCTGACCGCGACCATGCTGCTGCCGTAATCCTGATAGCCCCAGCGCATATCCCACTGTAGCAGCAGCGGCACGGTGTCGAGCGGCTCGGACAGCGTTTCGGCGGGCGCATCGGCGTGATGCTCCGGATAGCCTTCGACAAACTCGATCGTCTCGCGGTTGCCCGCGAGCAGGTCGAGCAGCGCGGGCGGGTACTGCTCCGGATGGTCGAGGATGGCGAGCACGCGGCTGTCGGTCAGCGACATGCGCCAGAGCGCCGCGACCGTGCCGTCCTGCACCGCGACGCCGGCCGTCTGCCAGCGCAGCGCGGCCAGCGTGCTGCTGACCGCGCGCGGCGCGAACCAGAACACCGCGCCCAGCGCCAGCAGCACGAGCAGCAGCCGGAACGGGCGGCGGCGCTTTTTCACCCGGCGGCGGCCGCCGCGCCGCTGCGCAGGGCGCGGTGCGGTGCGCGCGGACTGTTCCTGTCGGTCTATCACAGTATAACGGGTGGTCATATCGGTTTTCCCCTTCCCGGCCGCTGTGCGGGCGGCCTGTCCTGATGCTTCCAGCATAGCAGCAGTTTCTTGCGATTTTGCCGCGGAAATTCTTAATGTTTTCTGAAGGTTTTCCGCAGCCCCTATCCATAAGAGTCAAAAAACCCCCGAACCGTTGCGGCAGAGCCGCAGGTTTTCGGGGGAAATTTTCTCCTCCTGCCAATAAAACGCTTGACCTCCCGGAATTCTGACAGCGGGAACGCATCTTTCTGTTTTTACACGAAGCAGGAAGGGGGATTGTTCGGTTGTGCTTTTGTTTTTCAGGTGTTGTGGTCGGAGACGTGGAACTGCTTGAGGTTGCCGATCTTCTGCGCGCGCACGTCCATCTCCGCGCACACGTCCGCAAGCGTCACGCCGCATTCGTTCATCATCACCATCATGTGATAGAACACGTCGTTGATCTCGCCGACGAGCTCTTCCTTGTCGCCGTTCTTGGCGGCGATGATAGTCTCAGCGCACTCCTCGCCCACCTTTTTCAGGATCTTGTCCAGACCCTTGTCAAACAGGTAGCAGGTGTAGCTCTTTTCCTGCGGTTCGGCGCGCCGCTGCGCGATGACCGCCTCCATCTGTTCAAACGAATTCATTTCGATCTTCCTTTCCTAAGTTGCACCGCGCTCAATGCCGGTGTGTCACCAGCAGCACGACCGCCGCGATCACCACGACCGCCACGGCAGCCATGCCCAACATCGCCACCATCGAAAAGACCATCACGCCTCCCCTTTCTCCCACAGCGTCGTGTAGAAGCAGGTGCGGTTGCCCGTATGGCAGACCGGCCCCTTAGGCGTGCCGACGTAAATCAGCGTGTCGTCGTCGCAATCGGACAGGATACGACTTACGAAAATGAAATTGCCCGAGGTCTCGCCCTTGTTCCACAGCTTCTGCCGCGAGCGCGAGAAAAACCACGCCGTGCCGGTGTCCATGGTCAGCTGCAGCGCCTGCTCATTGGCGTAGCCCAGCATGAGCACCTCGCCGTTCCGCTCGTCCTGACAGATGACCGGGATGAGCGGCGCCTTGACAAAAAACTTGCTTAACTCCATTGTCCTTACCTCACCGGAATGTTCTTTTCGCGCAGGTGCGCCTTGACCTCGCCCACGGTCAGCTCGCCGTAGTGGAACAGGCTGGCGGCGAGCGCCGCGTCGCAGCCCGTCTGCTCGAATACCTCGGAGAAGTGTTCAAGCGAGCCGCAGCCGCCCGACGCAATGACCGGGATGCCGACCGTATCGACGACCGCGCGGGTCAATTCGAGGTCAAAGCCGCTCTTGGTGCCGTCCTTGTCCATCGAGGTCAGCAAAATCTCGCCCGCGCCGCGCTCGTAGACCTCGCGCGCCCACGCGACCGCGTCCACGCCGGTCGGCGTGCGGCCGCCCGCGACATATACCTCAAAGCCCGAGGGCGTTTTGTCGGTTTTGCGGCCGTCGATCGCGACAACGACGCACTGGCTGCCGTATTTCTCCGCGGCGGCGTTCACCAGCTCCGGATTTTTGACCGCTGCCGAGTTGACCGAGATTTTGTCCGCGCCCGCGCGCAGGATATCGCGGAAATCGTCCACCGTGCGGATGCCGCCGCCGACCGTGACCGGCACGAACACCTCGCGGCAGGTGCGGCGCACCACGTCCGCGATCGTGTCGCGGCCATCGCTCGTCGCGGTGATATCGAGGAACACAACCTCGTCCGCGCCCGCCTGCGAGTAGAACTTGGCAAGCTCGACCGGGTCGCCTGCGTCGCGCAGGCCGACGAAGTTGACGCCCTTGACCACGCGGCCGTCCTTGACGTCCAGGCAGGGGATAATGCGTTTGGCCAGCATCACTCGGCCTCCTTGATCGCGGCGGGCAGGTCGAGCTTGCCCGTGTAGACCGCCTTGCCCGCGATCGCCGCGTCGATGCCGAGGCGCTTGAGCTGGCGGATATCGTCGAGCGTCGATACGCCGCCCGAGGCCGCGATCTGACAGTGCACGGTCGCGCGCAGCGCCGCGAGCTGGTCGAAGTTCGGGCCGGCGAGCATGCCGTCCTTGTCGATATCGGTGAAAATGATCGTCTTGACACCATAGGACTCCATGCGCTCGGCAAACGAGATGTAGTTCTCGCCGCTGTCGCCCAGCCAGCCGTCTGTGCGCACGGTCTCGCGTTTGGCGTCGATGCCGACCGCAATCTTGTCGCCGTATTTCTTGACCGCCTCGGCCACAAACTGCGGGTTGCGCACCGCCGCCGAACCGATGATGACGCGCTTGACGCCGAGCGCCAGCACAGCCTCAATATCCTGCATGGTGCGCACGCCGCCGCCCAGCTCGACCGCCGCGCCGGTCTCGCGGATGACCCGCTCGACCACGCCGTAGTTCGCGTGCGAGCCGTCCTTGGCGGCGTCAAGGTCAACCATGTGGATCATGGTCGCGCCCGCGGCAAGGAACTTGCGCGCGGTCTCGACCGGGTCCTCGGCCACCTTATGTACGGTATCATAATCGCCTTTTTTCAGGCGCACACACTGTCCATCTTTCAAGTCAATCGCCGGGATAACCTTCATTTTCCCACCTCCGTCAGTTTTGCAAAATTTTTCAGCATACAAAGCCCCACTTCCCCGCTCTTTTCCGGGTGAAACTGGCAGCCGAACAGGTTGCCGCGCGCCACCATGGCGGGCACGCGCGCGCCGTAGTCGGTTACGGCGGCAAGGTCGTTTTCGTCCGCCGGGCACGCCATGAAGCTGTGCACGAAGTATACATAATCGCCGGTCTGGATGCCCTCGGTCATGGCGTTCGGCCGCAGGATATCGAGCGCGTTCCAGCCAATCTGCGGCAATTTCAGCTCGGTCTGGATGCGCTCGATGCGGCCGGGCAGCAGCCCCAGCCCCTTGCAGGGGCGCACCTCGTCCGACGCCTCGAACAGCATCTGCATGCCGAGGCAGATGCCGAGGAACGGCTTCTCTTTTGCCGCGCGCAGCACCGCGTCGGTCAGCCCCGAGGCGTGCAGCGCGTCCATCGCGTCCGGGAACGCGCCGACGCCGGGCAAAATCACGCCCGCCGCCCCGTCGATCACCGCCGGGGTGTCCGCGACCTTGTTGTCATAACCCAGGAAATCGAGCGAGTTGTGCACGCTCATCAGATTGCCCGCGCCGTAGTCCACAATTGCAAGATAACCCATCACAGTACCCCTTTGGCACTTAAAACGCCGCCGCCCGTCACCGCGACCGCCTGTTTGAGCGCCCGCGCGAGCGCCTTGTACAGCGCTTCGGTGATGTGATGCGCATTGTCGCCGTACTCACACTTGAGGTGCAGCGTCAGCCCGGCGTTGACCGCCAGCGCGCGCATGAACTCGACCGTCAGGCAGGTGTCATACTGCCCGCACATCGGCTGCGGCATGGGCGCGTCAAACACCAGATACGGGCGGCCGGAGATATCGAGCGCACAGAAGCCGAGCGCCTCGTCCATCGGCACAATCGCCTGCCCGAAGCGCGCGATGCCCGCCTTGTCGCCCAGGCACTGCGCGAGCGCCTGCCCGAGCACGATGCCGCAGTCCTCGACCGTGTGGTGCCCGTCGACCTGCAAATCCCCCTTGCAGCGGATGCACAGGCCGAAGCCGCCGTGCACGGCAAAAGAGTTCAGCATGTGGTCGAAAAAGCCGATGCCGGTGTCGATCTGGCGGCTGCCGCCGTCGAGATTGAGCGTCAGCGTGATGTCGGTCTCCTTGGTCTTGCGTGTGATTTCAGCTTTCCGCATCGTCTTTCCCCTCCGCAAAGCGCACCGCGACCGAATTCGCGTGCGCGTCCAGATGCTCGCTCCGCGCGAGTGCGATGATATCCTGCGCGTAGGCCTTGAGCGCGTCGCGCGTGTACTCGATCACGCTGGTTTTCTTCAAAAACGTGTCGGTCGAGAGCGGCGAGAAAAACCGCGCTGTCCCCGAGGTCGGCAGCACATGGCAGGGGCCTGCCATATAGTCGCCGAGCGGCTCGGGCGCGTACTGCCCGAGGAAGATCGCGCCCGCGTTGTGCAGGTGCGGCAGCCACTCGCGCGGGTTCGCCGTCACGACTTCAAGGTGCTCGGGCGCGACCATGTCCGCCATCTTGCAGGCGTCCGCGAGGTCGTCGAACACGATCGCGCAGCCATAATTCGCCACACTCTCTTTGACGATATCGAAGCGCGGCAGTTCCTTTGCCTGCCGCTCCATTTCGCAGGAAATCGCCTGCGCCTGCGCCATCGAGTTGGTCAGCAGCACGGCGGACGCCAGCTTGTCGTGCTCGGCCTGACTGAGCAGGTCGGCCGCGACCCAGGTCGGGTTGGCCGTATGGTCGGCGATGACCAGCACCTCGCTTGGCCCCGCGATCATGTCGATGTCGACCGTGCCGAAAGCCAGCTTTTTTGCCGCCGCAACAAAGGCGTTGCCCGGGCCGACGATCTTGTCGACCTGCGGGATAAAGCCCGCGCCGTAGGTCAGCGCGGCGATGGCCTGCACGCCGCCGATGGCGATGACGGTGTCCACGCCCGCGATTTTGGCCGCGGCGAGCACCTCATTGGACAGGTTTTCGGTCGGCGGGGTGACCATGATGAGCTCGCCCACACCCGCGACCTTGGCCGGGATGGCGTTCATCAGCACGCTCGACGGGTAGGCCGCCGTGCCGCCCGGCACATACAGGCCGACGCGCGCAAGGCCGCGCACGGTCTGGCCGAGCACTTCGCCCTCGCTGCGCTTCCACTCCCACGATTTTGCGAGCATCTGCTCGTGGTAGTCGCGGATATTGGCCGCCGCCTTTTCGAGCGCCGCGATCAGCGCGGGCGGACAGGCCGCGTAAGCCGCGTCCAGCTGCGCGGGTTCGATGATGTACGGCTCATTTTTGTCGAATTTCTTCGCATATTCGCAGACCGCGTCCCAGCCGCGCGCCTGCACGTCGTCCATGATCGCGCGGACGGTCTGCTCGATATCGCCGCGCGCGCCCGCCGCGCGCGCCTTCATCTCGCGGATAACGGCCTGCTCAGCCTGCCCGTCCGCGAGCACGGTTTTCAAAAACATGTTATCCCTCCAAACCGCTTTCCAGATCGGCAATCACCTGCTGGATGGCGACTTTCTTCATTTTGGCGCTCGCGAGGTTGACGATGACGCGCGCCGAGATGGGCGCAACGTCCTCAATGACCTCGAGGCCGTTCTCCTTGAGCGTCGTACCGGTCTCAACGATATCGACAATGGCGTCGGCCAGTTCCAAAAGCGGCGCCAGCTCGACCGAGCCTTCAATCTTGATCGTCTCGACGTCCATGTTCTTTTTATGGAAAAACGCCTTGGTGACCGCCGGGTACTTGGTCGCAATGACCGGCGTCTTGTAGCCGCCGTACACATCCTTGCCCTTTTTGGTCGCCAGCGCAAAGCGGCACTTGCCGAAGCCGAGGTCTACCATCTCGTAGAAACTGCCGCCTTTTTCCATGATCGTGTCCTTGCCGACCACGCCCATGTCGCACACGCCGTGCTCAACATAGGTGATGACGTCGGCGGCCTTGGCCAGCACGATCTCGACGCCGGTGTCCGGCAGCGCGAAGATCAGCTTGCGCGAGCCGGCTTCCAGCTCGGCAATGTCATAGCCCGCGGCTTTCAGCAGCGAAAGGGTTTTCTTTTCCAGCCTGCCCTTGGTCAGCGCGATGCGCACCGTGCCGCTGCGGGTCGCGGCCTCCGGGCGCTGCGCGCCCTGCAGGCTGTCCGCGACGCTCTCGACGTCGATACCGAAGCCGCCCGCGGGCAGGTCACGGCCAAACTTGGCGCACAGCGCGTTGTACCGGCCGCCCGCGAGGATGGCCGCGCCCGCGCCGCCGATGTAGCCGCGGAACATGACGCCGGTATAGTAGTCCATCTCATGCACCAGACCGAGGTCGATCATGATGCGGCTGCCGTAACCCGCCTCATCGAGCGCCTGATACAGCCGCCGCAGATAGGCCACCGCGCCGATGACGCGCACGTTGCCGGTCAACGCCTCGACCTCGTCCAGCACCTCCATGCCGCCGAACAGCTGCGGCATCGCGCCCAGCGCCCTGGCGGCGGGGCGCTCGCCGAAGGGGGCAAGCGCGTCGCCCAGCGCCGCGAACGACTTGTTTTCGATCAGGCGGCGGATGCTCTCGGCCGTCTGGTCGTCCACGCCCAATTCCTCGATGAGCGCCTTGTAGATCTCCGCGTGCCCCAGCTCGATGCGGAAGTTGTCCGCGCCGGTCGCGGTCAGCGCGCCGAACGCCGCCGACAGGATATCCTTGTCGGCCGCAAGGCCGTCCGCGCCGATCAGCTCCGCGCCGACCTGCAAAAACTCGCCCTTGTGCCCATGGCCGCCCGCGACCGAGCGGAACACCTTCTGGCTGTAATACAGCCGCACGGGCAGCGCCGCGTCGTCCAGCCGGGTCGCCGCGATGCGCGCGATCGGCGTGGTGTTGTCCGGCCGCGCCACACAGATGCGCCCCGACCGGTCGATGATCTTGAGCATGTTCTGCTGGTCAAGCTCGGGGTTGGCCTGCGCGAATACGTCGTAGTACTCGACCGCAGGCGTAATGATCTCACTGTATCCGCAGCCCTCGAGCGCGGCGCGCACGGCGTGCTCAGTCTGCCGCAGCGCGCGGCAGGACGCGAACAGCAGGTCGCGCGTACCCTCGGGGGTGGAAATCCGAAAACGGTTCATCGTGGAATGTCTCCTTTATTGCTTTATCGCGTTAAAATAATACCATGCCCTGCGGGGGCTGTCAAGCATGGATTTTCTGGATGGTCATATCGCGGTAGGTCGCGCCGTCGCGCACGACCGCGAGCCGTCCGGCCGCGCCCAGCGCGCGGATACGGGCAAAAACCAGCATATCACTGACGCGGTTGCCCGTTTTGTCGAGCGCGATGATCGACCGGCCGACCGTCAGCGCGGCGCAATCCTCTTCTTCCGGCACACAGGACAGGATCACATCGTCGTAGTAATCCGCCGGGACGGACTGCACCCTGCCGTCCACCAGCGCGCGCAGCGGCGTGTTTTCCCGCCGCAGGCGCGCCCAGTCGGCCGCGAGTGCGGCCTGTTCCCCGTCCGTCAGCAGACGGCGGCGCTGATAGAAATACGCCAGCAGGTCGGGCGAAACCTCGCCCACCGTCGAAAAATACGCCATGCCCGCGCGCGGCGACTGCTCCACCCGCTTGCGCAGGCTGCGCCGCTCGACCCGCGCCGCGTACCGGCGCAAAAGGGGCTGCGGCACAAGCCGCAGCAGCGCGTTTGCCGCGCGGCTGGAGGTAATGACGCCGACCACAGACGTATCGCGCATCCGGCGGTTCGCCCGCTGGATAGCAGAGACCGGCATCCAGCCGACCTCGCAGACCCAGACCGGGATATGCCGCTGCCGCAGGCGGCTGACCACATAGCGCAGGCCGCACTGCTCGCACGGGTTGCCGCCCGCGTACCAGACAACTGCCTCGTCGACCTTGTCCAGCCGGTCAAGCGCCGCCCAGTGCCGCGCCCGATATTTTTCCTGCCACGCGCCGTCCAGTTCCGGGTCGCCGCGCCACGGCGTCAGGATATCCGACCGCGCCGCGCGGTCGGTCACGTCGGCAATGTCGCCCTGCGCCCAGTCATCCGCCAGCGCAAGGATATGCCCCTCATCAAGAGTTGGTTCCATCGCGCGGCGCGCCATGGCAAGGCCGCCCTTGGCGCCGTCACCGAAGCAAACCCAGTACACGGCGGTCAGCCCCCTGTGTAGCTTTCGGCCAGCTCGACCACCTGATCGAGAAAACTCCCCTCGCCGAGCGTGTTGACCTTCCAGAACACCGCCTGGCTGCCGCCCGAGGTGACCGCCGACAGGAACAGGCCGCTGCCGCTGCCCACGAGCGTGATATTTAGGCTGACGCGGTTGCTGCCCATAAAGCTGTACCGCTCAAACACACGCACGGCCACGCGGACACCGTTCCCTGTCCAGTCACTGCCGTCCTCATAAGAAGCGGACATGCTGCCGTTCATAATGCCGTCAAACAGGTAGTCGAGAAAAGCGTCAAAATTCCCCACCAGCTGCTTTTCATACTTTGCCATGTCTCTTTTCTCCTTCTATTGCGTTTTCTCACCCAAAGAGCGAGATCTGTGTCGTTTTGGGCATCGAGCCGAGCGCGCCGATCTGGTCAAGCAGCTCGACGACCGCCTTGGATGCCTTGGGACAGCGCACCGCCAGCTCCTCCGCCGACAGGAACTTGCCGTTTTTGCGCTCCTCGACGATGTTGAGCGCCGCCTGCTCGCCAATGCCGGGCATGGAGGTAAACGGCGGGATGAGCCCGGTCTCGGTGACAAGGAAGTCGGTCGCGTCGGATTTGTAAATATCCATCGGCTCAAAGGTGAAGCCGCGGCGGTAAAACTCATGGCAGACCTCGAGCGTGGTCGACATTTCCTTTTCGGCCGCCGTGATCGTCTTGTCCTTCTCCTTGAGCGCCAGCTCGCGCAGCTTGTCCTGCACGACCTTGTCGCCGCGGATCATGCACGAGGCGTCAAAGCCCTTGGCGCGCACCGAAAAGTACGCCGAATAGAACGCGAGCGGCCGGTGCACCTTGAACCACGCAATGCGGAACGCCATCATCACATACGCGACCGCGTGCGCCTTGGGGAACATGTACTTGATCTTTTTGCATGAGTCGATGTACCAGTCGGGCACGTTCTGCTCGCGCATGGCGGCCTCCATCTCCTCGGTCAAGCCCTTGCCCTTACGGACGCTCTCCATCGTCTTGAACGACAGCTTGGGCTGCACGCCCTGCAAGATCAGGTAGTTCATAATATCGTCGCGGCAGCAGATGCAGCCGGACAGCGGGATGCCCTTGCGCACCAGCTCGGCGGCGTTGCCCAGCCAGACGTCCGTGCCGTGCGACAGGCCGGAGATCGAAACCAGCTCGGCAAAGGTGGACGGCTTGGTCTCGCCCACCATGCCGCGCACGAACTTGGTGCCGAACTCGGGCACGGCCAGACAGCCGAGACTGCCCAGAATCGGGTCAGAATCCGGGTTTTCCCCCGTGTATTTGAGCGCCTTGCACGAGTGGAACAGGCTCATCGTGTCCGGGTCGTCGAGCGGGATGGTTTTGGCGTCCACACCGGTCAGGTTTTCGAGGTGTTTGATCATCGTCGGGTCATCGTGCCCCAGCTCGTCGAGCTTCAAGAGGTTGGCGTCGATCGAGTGATATTCAAAATGAGTCGTGATGATGTCCGAGTCCGGGTCGTCTGCCGGGTGCTGCACCGGGCAGACGTCGTAAATCTCAATTTCCTTGGGCACGACAACGACGCCGCCGGGGTGCTGTCCCGACGTGCGGCGCACGCCCGTGCAGCCCGCGGCGAGGCGGTTTTCCTCGGCGCGCGAGCACTCGATGCCGCGCTCGTCCATGTACTTTTTGACATAGCCGTAGGCCGTCTTTTCCGCCACCGTGCCGATCGTGCCCGCGCGGAACACATGGTCGTGGCCGAAAATTTCGCCCGTGTACCAGTGGATGCGCGACTGGTACTCGCCCGCGAAATTCAGGTCGATATCGGGCACCTTGTCGCCCTCAAAGCCGAGAAACGTCTCGAACGGGATGTTGAAGCCCTGCTTGGTCAGCGGCTTGCCGCAGTTCGGGCAGATTTTGTCCGGCAGGTCGACGCCGCAGGAGTATTCCTCGTGCCACTCGACATATTTGTCATCCGGGCACAGGTAGTGCGGCGCGAGCGAGTTTACCTCGGTGATATCCGACATAAACGCCGCGAGCGACGAGCCGACCGACCCGCGCGAGCCGACCAGATAGCCGTCCTCGAGCGACTTGGTCACCAGCTTCTGCGCGATGATGTACATGACCGCGTAGCCGTTGCCGATGATCGAGTTGAGCTCGCGGTCGAGCCGCGCCTGCACCACATCGGGCAGCGGGTCGCCGTAGATGCGCTTGGCCTTTTCGTAACACATATTGCGCAGGTCGTCCTCGCAGCCGTCGATGTGCGGCGGGTAGTTTTCGCGCGGCACCGGACGGATGACGTCGCACATATCTGCGATCATATTGGTATTTTTGACGACGACCTCATACGCGCGGTCCTCGCCGAGATAGGAAAATTCGCGGAGCATCTCGTCGGTCGATTTGAAGAACAAGGGCGCCTGGTTGTCCGCGTCGCCGAAGCCCTGCCCTGCCATCAGGATGCGGCGGAAGGCCTCATCCTCCGGCTCAAGGAAGTGCACGTCGCCGGTCGCGCAGCAGGGCTTGCTCAGTTCATCGGCCAGCCGCAGGATATCGCGGTTCCAGTCGCGCAGCTGGTCGTCGTCCTTCGCCATCCCCTTGGCGACCATGAATTTGTTGTTGCCGATCGGCTGAATTTCCAGATAGTCGTAGAACGACGCGAGCCGCTTGAGCTCGTCCCACTCCACGCCGCTTGTCAGCGCGCGGAACACCTCGCCCGCCTCACACGCCGAGCCGAAGATCAGCCCCTCGCGGTGGCGGATGAGCTCCGAGCGCGGCATGATCGGCCGCTTGTTGTAGTATTCGAGAAAGCTCTT
>NZ_CALWUN010000020.1 GCF_944384735.1 uncultured Agathobaculum sp.
GGCAACCCCGCGCCCCGCATCGCGGAGACCCCGGCGGGTATTCTGAACTGCGTCGGCCTGCAAAACCCGGGCATCGACCGGTTTATCGCCGAGCAGATCCCCTTCCTGCGGCAGTACGACACCGCGATCATCGCAAATGTGTCGGGCAACACGGTCGAGGAATACGAGGGCATGGTCGAAAAGATCTCGGACGCGGACGTCGACCTGATTGAAATGAACATCTCCTGCCCGAACGTCAAGTGCGGCGGCATGGCCTTCGGCACGCGGCCTGACATGGTCGAGGAGGTTGTGTCGGCGGCGAAGAAAAAGGCCAAAAAGCCGCTGATCGTCAAACTCAGCCCCAACGTCACCGACATCACCGAGATCGCGCGCGCCGCCGAGGCCGCGGGCGCGGACGCGCTCTCGCTCATCAACACGCTGCTGGGTATGCACATCAACATCGAAACGAGAAAGCCGATTCTGTCGAATATTATGGGCGGCCTGTCCGGCCCTGCCGTGTTCCCGGTTGCGGTGCGCATGGTCTATCAGGTGCGCAAAGCGGTCTCCGTGCCGATTTTGGGCATGGGCGGCATCCGCACCGGCAAGGACATTGTCGAAATGCTGCTCGCGGGCGCGGACGCGGTCGCGATGGGCACGGTCATGTTCGCCGACCCGACGGCGCCGGTCAAGGCGCTGCGCGAGCTGGAAGAATGGATGGACGCGCACGGGGTAAAGACCATTGCCGAGCTGTCCGGCGCGGTCGAGGTGTGAGCCGATGACCACGGTTTACCTCATTCGTCACGCCGAGGCCGAGGGCAACGTCTACCGCCGCTGTCACGGGCAGTATGACAGCCTGCTCACGCCCCGTGCCTACCAGCAGCTGCCGTATCTGGCGAAACGGTTTGAAAACGTGCCGCTGGACGCGGTTTACGCGTCCGACCTGTTCCGCGCGCGCACGACGGCAAAGGCCGTCGCCGCGCCGCATGGCCTGAACGTCGAAATCCGCCCGATGCTGCGCGAGATCGACATGGGCGACTGGGAGGACCTGCCGTGGGCTGAGCTGCCGCGCATCTGGCCGGAGGAATACGCCGTCTGGCGCGCGCGTCCGTGGGACGCGGTGCCGCCGCACGGCGAGAGCGTCATGCAGGCCGGACAGCGCATGCTGGACGGCGTGCGCCGGCTGGTCGCGGAGAACGAGGACAAGACCTTCGCCGTCGTGACGCACGGCTCGGCCATCCGCGGCGCGCTGACCATCGCGCACGGCTTTGCGCCCGAGCAGATGGGCGAGATCGGCTGGGGCGACAACACCTGCGTTGCCAAATTCGAGTTTGACGCGGCGGGACACATCGACGTCGTGTATGAAAACGACGCTTCGCACCTGCCCGCCGCACTTTCCACCTTTGCGTCCATCGGCTGGACGAACAGCAAGGGCGTGCCGAACACGCCGCAGCTGTATTTCCGCCGCGCCGACCCGCTGGACGCGGACGATGCCGCGAAGATCGTCGCGTTCATGCGCGAGCTGCACCGCAACGCCTACGGCACGGACGCGGGACTCGACCCCGCGGCGCTGCTCGCGGACGTCGAGCGGGCGCAGCGCGTCAGCCCGCGCTCGTGCTGCTTCGGCTGTCTAGAGGACGAGACGCCTGCGGCGCTCGTCTACCTCAAAACGTGGTACGACGACGAGCCGGGCGTCGGTCTGGTCGGCGGGTTCTGCATCGACGCGAACTACCGCGGCTGCGGCCTGAGCGGCCAGATCCTGGGGCAGGCGATCAGCGTGTACCGCATGCTGGGCAAGGACTACTTATGCGCCCACGTCGCGTCAGGGAACGCGCGCGCGCAGGGCTTCTATCATAAATTCGCGTTCGAGCAGCGCGGCGAATACCGCGACCAAAACGGCCTGCATTACCGCATGTTCAAGCGCATTTGCATCGATTGACGCACTTTGGAAGGGCATTCTACCGCTGGTAGAGCGCCCTTCTTCCGTCTGTCGGTTGCCGTGGGGGACGCTTTCTGCTATGCTGAAAGCACACAAAGGAGGTGGGGTTCATGGACGCAAGGAATACAGGTGCGCTCATCGCCGCACAGCGCAAGGCGCTGGGATTGACGCAGAAGCAGCTGGCCGCACGGCTGCTCGTGTCGGACAAAGCGGTCAGCAAATGGGAGGTCGGCGCGAGCTACCCCGAGGTGACGCTGCTGCCGCCGCTAGCGCAGTTGCTCGGCCTGACAGTCGACGAGCTGCTTGCGGGCGAAGCGCAGCAGCAGGAGCAGGCGGCGGACAACGCCGATGCCGCCGCGCCGCAGGACGCGCCACCGGAGGACGGCAAACCGCACGGTAAGGCCGCGGCATTCTCACCCGAGGCGTTCCTGCCGCCGCAGGACTATCTGGCCGACCGGCTGGGCAGCACGGACGACAAGCTGCTGCTCGCCGCCGCGGTGCTGATCCTCGCGGCGGCGTACTGCGGCAGGCTGATCGGGCAGGGAGTCGTGCTGCGCGATCTGGTGATCGTGGCGGTCGTCTATATCGCGTTCCGCGTGTGGCACGGCAAGCAGTGCGGCCGCTTTGCCGCACTCGGGGCGGATACGGCGGTCAGCCGACGCCGCGCGCGCATGGCGGATATCCTGTTCGGCGTGGTGTGGCTGGTTGTGGCGCTGGCGGCGTGGCCGGGGCAGCAGGTCAAGTGGCTGCTGTACGAGTATGAACTGACCAAAATCGACCGTTATCATGTGATTTTGGACGCGATCGACATCCATGTCACAAACGAGACGGCGTGGCTTGGGGTATACGCCCTTGCCTATGTGCCGCTGGGTCTTGCACTGGTCGGCATGTTCGCGCTGGCCTACCGCCGCATGACCAAGGAGACCCGCTTCCGGCCGCTCGCGGTCGCGCTGCCTGCGCTGCCCGCACTCATCGGCGCGGCGGCGGTCGCTGGGCAGCGGGTACAGACCGCGCTGGTGTATATGCCGGGCTATGGGGATGCGCTGTCGATGGTGAGCGAACGCTACGCGCTCAAGCAGGCGCTCCAGACCGCCGGGCAGGGCGCGCAGACTGTCGCGGCGATTGTCACCGCTGTGCTGGTGGTCGCGCTGCTGGTGCTGTGGCGTGTGACGCACGGCCGCGTGCCGATGGTGAGCGCCATCCTGCTCACGGTGTACGCGGCCATCTGGCTGCCGTCCGGCGCGCTGTGGCTGGATATCGGCTATGAGGATTTTATCAATGCGGGCGGCACGGAGGATATCACCATCCAGATGTTCGGGCTGATGATCCTGTTGGTGCTGACGGCGCTCAGCGCGGGCATCGCGCTCTTTGCCGACAGCCTGCGCCGACAAAAGGCGTAAACGGACAGAAAAAGGCTTGGAACCAAGGTTCCAAGCCTTTTTCATTTCGCTTAGTAGATCGCTACCGTCGTACCGACCGGGATATTGTTGTAGATCCACTTGATATCGTCCTTGTACATGCGCACGCAGCCGTGTGAGACCGGATAGCCCGCGCTGAAGTCATATTCGGTATCCGTGCCGGGATAGCACAGGCGCGAGTGGAAGGCGTAGCCCGTGCCGGGGTAGAAGCCGACGACCGGACGCACGGTATAGGTGCTGGTCGTCCAGCCGTAGGAGGACTTATAGGAAACGGTCGTCAGGCCGGTCGGCGTCGGCGTACCGGCTGCGCCCGTGCCGACGAGGAAGGACTTGATCAGCTTCCAGTTGCCCTTGGAGCCTTGGAACACATTGACGTGCTGGTACGCACGGTTGATCCACAGCAGGTACTGGCTGTTGCTGGAATAGCCCTTGGCGTTGACCCAGATCTCCTTTTCAAAGGTTTCGTAGTCGTTGTTGATCGCGTAGGCTGCGGTGTAGTTGCCGCGGTAGGTCGAGGAGACCAGGTTCAGCACGCGGTTGACGTCGCGCTGGTAGTACCATTCGTCCGAATAGTTCTCGATCGGGACGGTCTTTTCGATGTACAGCTGCTCGGTTTCCCCTGTCGAGGGGTTGTCGTAGGTCAGCTGGAAGCCCATCGTGACCGAGGTATTCATATCCTTGGTGAAGTCAAAATAGGTGGTGATGCTGGAAAGCGTGGTCGGCGTGAGCACAAAGCTGTCGTTGCGGTAATTGTCCATTGCAACGCCGTCCTTGTACCACTGCGCTATGCATACCTTGTCCTCCGACACGCCTGCAAACGACACCTGCGTGACCAGCGAGCCGCCCGCCTTGACCTTTTCCGGCACGCCCATCTGGAGCGTCACCCCGGTCAGGCCGGGGTCGATATTTTCGATCTTGGAGTCGGACTCAAGCGTGACCTCGCAGTTGACCGCGCGGATGTCGACCGAGCCGGCCTTGCCCGTGCCGTCGACCGTCGAGCCGACGCCCGCGACCAGCAGTGTATCGGCCGCGCCGCTCATCGTCAGCTTGTTGTCCTTCGCCCCGCCGACGATGGCGACAGACTGTGCCGCGCCGTCGAGCACGATGGTGTTGCCCGTGCCGGTGATGGTCAGCGCGCTGGCCTCCATGCCGGACAGGTTGATGGTGCGGCCCGAGGCAGTGATCTCAATGTTATCGGCGGCGCCCGCATAGCTGACCGCGCCGCCCTTGCCCGCGATGACCAGCGTTTCCACTGTCGCGTCGTCAGACAGGGTGACGGCGGCCTGACCCGCCGGGTCGAGCGCGAGCGTGGCGATCGATGCGCCGTTCTGCACAGTCATGGCGGTGTTTTCCGCGCCCTTGAGTATCACGCGGCCGGACAGCGCCGAGCCATCGATGGTGATGGCGGGGGTATCGCCTGCAAAAATGTAATCATTGCGGCCCTGCATCTCCAGCAGGCCGATTGCGTCGGCGGCGGTGTACAGGATGCCGCCGGGCTGCGCCGTCGACGGGGTATCCGACGGGAAGGTGCCGACGATGCGCAGCAGCATCGTGACGAACTCTGCGCGCGTCAGCGACGCCTGCGGGGCAAGGGTGGTGGCGGTCGAGCCGTTGACCACGCCCGCCGCGACCAGCGCTGCGGCTGCCTGCTTCTGGCTGTCGGTCATCTGGTCGGTGTCGGTGAAGGCGTGCAGCTCGTCCTCGGCCGCTTCCGTGCGGTCGTATACAAAGGCGCGTGCGAGCAGTTCGAACGCTTCCGCACGGGTCGAGGCCGTGTCAAAGTTGCGGCTGTCATTTTTGTCGATCAGGCCGAGGTGGATGGCCTTGCCCAGATCGTTCAGGTACCATGCGTTCCACGGCGTACCGGTCAGACCGCTGGTGCTGTCCGCCTGTTCTGCGCCGAGCGTGCGGTTCAGAATGACGATCGCTTCCGAGCGCTTGACCGCATTGTCGGGCAGCATCATGCCGTCCACACCGTTGAGCAGCCCCACGCTGACCGCACGGTTGAGCGCCTGCTCCGCCCAATGCCCGGCAATGTCCGGGAATGCCGGCGTGACCGGCTGGACGGGCGTTTCATCCTGCGGCTGGCCGGCGGTTTCGCCGGCCGGCGTCAGCGCGACGGGAAGCTCGCCCACCATGATGCGCGCGACATACAGCTTCGCCGTATTCAGGTCGAGACCGCCGGTAATGGTCAGCAGCCCGTCGTCCCTGTCGTAAGCTGCGGCTTGGCCGACGGCCTGCCCGTCGAGCGTGACGGACAGCGCATCCTCCTCCGGCAGCACGTCGAGCGCCGCCTGTGCGTCCTCTGTCATGGTCAGCTGTATGTAGGCCGCGCTGCCATCGCCTTCGACGGCTTGTCCGGCTTCCGCAGCGGTGATGTCCGCGCTGGTCAGCTGCACCGCGCCGTCCGCGTCCGTGATGGACAGCGCATTGGGCTGCGTCAGAAAGTCGGCAAGGCCGTCCGGCGCCTCCGTGCCTGCGGGCAGCGTGACGGTCAGGCTTGTCCGGTCGTCGGACAGCGCGATGGCCGCGTCATACAGCTCCAGCTGCGCGAGCCGCCGTTCGGTCACGTTTTGCAGTCGGTCTGCCGTTTCCTCCGTCATGGTGTCCATACCGTCCGGCAACGTGACGGCAAAGGATAGTATGGTATCTGCCGCCGCTTCCGTTTCGGACACGGCGTCGCCGCCCGCCGCGAACGCGGTGCCGAGCAGCAGGACAGCAGCCAGAAGGCCGCTGAGCATGCGTTTTTTCAAGGAAGATTCCCCCTCGTTCGATAATAGTTCTATTGTACGGTCAACAGACAAGTATTGTCAAGCCAAAGCGCGGTTTCAGTTTCGATACAAAACAAAGTTTCCCATCTTTTCCCGCAATTGGGCGCGCCCTTTTGTTGCCGCACAGAGGTTTACAACCGCTTTGGTGCATGCTATACTGATACTGGCATATTATATCGTACATGTATAGAGGAGGAACCATCCATGCTTTGCAAGAACTGCGGCAGGGAGCTGCCCATTGCGGGGCAGTTCTGCCCATTCTGCGGCGCGACTGTCGAGCAGACCGGCGTGAACGACGAAACGGCGGTGTTTACCTCGCTGCCCGAGGAGCTCAACGGGCCGATCGACCTGTCGGCGTTTGACGCCATCATGAAAGAGGACCATCACGCGGGCGGCCCGTCCGACGGTGTGACCACCGGCGACCCGCTGGCCGTCACCGACCCGCGCATGCCGCGCGCCGGCCAGATGCCGCCCATCGACGTGCCGCCCGTGCGCCGCACCACCAGTACGTCGGGCACGCCGCGCACAGGCGGGGCGCCCCGTCCGAACAGCGCGCCCCGCACCACCTATTTTTCCGAGCCTGACCCGGATGACCGCCCCTACCGCAAGCCCTCCAAGGGCAAGCGCGGTGCGGTGGTCGCCGTGGTCGTGCTGCTGGTCATCGCGCTGATTGGCGGCGGCGTCTGGTTCTTTATCAGCCGCCAGCCGGACGAAAACCTGACGACAGCAGAAAAATACTTTAACCGCGGCGATTTTGACAAGGCGCTGGAGTATTATCTGGCGGCGCAGGCCGAGGCCAAGGACCCGTCCGCACTTGACGCAACCATCCAGCTGATCGAGGATTTCCAGACTGCGCAGGGCTATGTGGACAACGCGCAGTACACCGAAGCGATCGCTTCGCTCAAGCAGCTGCAAAACCGCGTGACCGACCCGTCCTCCGCGCTGTACAGCGCGATCGAGGACCTGCTCGAACAGGCGCAGACGGCGCAGGCGGACAGTGAGTTTGCCGCCGACATTGCCGAGGTCGAGAGTTATCTGGCTGATAAGAAGTATGACGCGGCGGCGGGCAAACTGGATTCGCTCGCCGGGGACGAGAGCCTGACGGCCGACCAGAAAAAGCAGGTCGACGCGCTGCGCGAGGAACTGACCAAGGCGCAGGAGAGCGAGCAGAAGCAGCAGGAAAACGCGGAAAAGCAGAGCGAACAGCGCAGCACGTTCTCCAGCCGAATGGATGAGCTGGAAGCCAACGACCTGCAGATCGCCTCTGCTGCGACGCAGGAGGATGAGCTTGCGCTGACCGCCAGCTCGTTCGAGGCATGGGACAACCTGCTGGTCGAGATGTATGATTACCTGGCCACCATCCTCAACGCCGATCAGTATGCGGCTGAAGAGGAAAGCTACAAGCAGTGGGTCGACGAGCGCGACTCGGGCGCGGCCAACGCCGCCAAGGAAAGCTCGGATGAGACGGCGGGGCAGCTGGCCTCGTACAGCTTCAAGCAGAGCTATACCAAGGCGCGGTGCTACAAGCTGCTTGACCTGATGTGACAAATACCGGCGTCCGTGCGGCCGGGCGCCGGATCGGGCGCAGCGCGCAAAAAAGCGGCGGAAGATGCAAGGTGCATCTTCCGCCGCTTTGGCCTGTCCCGAAGGGCTGCGTGCCGCGGCTCAAACAGTCGCGGATTTTTTCTGGTGCTGCGCGATGGTGCGCGCGATGTAGGGCTGCACCTCGTCGACCGGGATGCCGAGCGCGACCGCCAGTTCGCCGTGCAGCAGGTCTTCTGCGCGCTTGCGGTAGCGCTGGTCGATCTGGCTGATGCGGCGTCCGCTGCGGCGCGATTTGGCGTTGACCGCCTTGATCATCTGCGCCAGACGGCGGCAGTCATGGCTTTGCAGCACCTCCTGATAGTGCTCGCTGGACATGCGCAGGCTGTGCGAGGTGAAATGATCCTCCTCGATGGCCGGGATGGCGTGGATCAGTTCTTCGGCCTGCGCGCGGGAGATGACCGGCCGTGTGAACACCGGGGAGTCGACCGGGACATAGATGGTTTCCGTACCGGAGACGGGGACAAGGGTATAGTACGGCCGCTCCTCCCCGGTCTCAAAGGGCGGCGCGCCGACCGCTTGAACCCGGCAGACGCCGCTCGTCCCGTAAACGATAAATTCTCCCGTCTGGTACATATTGCTCCTCCTTGTTGTGCCCGAACACCGCGCGGCAGCGCCCCGTGCGCTGCCGCTTTGACTTCCTTATGCTTCCATTATAGCACATTTTGCAGGGAAATGTAAGGAAAAATTTTATTTTCCTGCAAACCATTCCTGTTTGACCGCATGTTCGTGCGGCAGATAGTAGCACAGCTGGTCCTTGACCTGCCCGTTGTACAGCAGGTCGGCGCGGTGCCGCACCCCTTCCAGCAGGAAGGCGCATTTTTCCAGCACACGGGCGGAGGCCGGGTTGTCCGGGTAGCAGGTCGCGCTGATGAGGTCGAGCCCCATCTGCCGGAAGCCAAACCGCACGACGGTGCGCGCGGCCTCGGTCATATAGCCCTGCCCCCAGTACGCCACGCCCAGCGAATAGCCCAGCGACCGCGCCGAGCCGTAGTGGCGCGCGGAATCGGTCACCAGACCGATCGAGCCGATCAGGCGGCGGTCGGCCTTGCGCTCGACTGCCCATACGGTCGACTGCCGCAGGAAGGCAAAATGCAGGATGTCGCTCGACTCCATCAGGCTTTCGTGCGGCTTCCAGCCCGCGTTCCGGCCGACCTCTTCGTCCTTGCAGTAGGCGTAGAGTGCCTCGGCGTCGTCCTCGCGGAACGGGCGTAGCGTCAGGCGTTCGGTTGTGAGTGTCATAAGCAGGCTCCTTTCGCCGCCGCAGGGTAAAAAAGGCGCAAAGCCAGCTGCTTTGCGCCTTTTAACCTTTACTTGATCGTCATGACCTGATCGCGCGCCGGGCCGATGCCCAGCATGGTGATCGGGCAGCCGATGATGCGCTCGAGCTCGCGGATATAGTTCCGCACGGTCTGCGGCAGTTCATCGAACGAGCGGCAGCCGGTGATATCCTCGTCAAAGCCGGGGAATTCCTCGTAAACCGGCTCGCAATCGACCAGATCCATGAAGTTTGCCGGGAACTCGGTGACGGTCTCGCCGTTTTTCAGCTTGTACGCGACGCAGACCTTGAGCTTGGGCAGGCCGCGCAGCGGGTCGATCTTGTTGATGACGGCTTCGGTCAGGCCGTTGACGCGCACGGCATAGCGTGCGACGACCGCGTCGAACCAGCCGGTGCGGCGCGGGCGGCCGGTGACCGTGCCGAACTCGCCGCCGGCATTCCGGATGTAGTCGCCGGTCTCGTCGAACAGCTCGGTCGGGAACGGGCCTTCGCCAACGCGGGTGGTGTAGGACTTGAAAATGCCCATGATGCTGTCGATGGCCGTCGGGCCGACGCCCGAGCCGATGCAGCAGCCGCCCGCAACCGGGTGCGACGAGGTGACAAACGGATAGGTGCCCATGTCGAGGTCGAGCAGCGTGCCCTGCGCGCCCTCAAACAATACTTCCTGCCGTGCCTTGACCGCATCCCACGTCAGCAGGGTGGTGTCGCATACATAGGGGCGCAGACGCTCGGCATACTCGCGGTACTCCGCGATGACCGCGTCCGCGTCGATGGGCTCGCCGCCATACACGCCGGTGATGACGCGGTTCTTGTGCGCGCATGCCTCACGCAGCACGGGCTCAAAGCGGTCGGGGTCAACAAAGTCGTGCATGCGCACGCCGCTGCGCTCGCTTTTATCCATATAGGTCGGGCCGATGCCCTTGCGGGTCGTGCCGATGGCGGTGCCGTCCTTGGCCTTTTCCGCCTCGCTCAGCGCGTCCAGCTCGAGATGCCACGGCAGGATGCAGTGGCAGCGGGCGTCGATGTGCAGCTTGGCCGTCGATACGCCCTTGTCGTGCAGGCCGTCGATTTCGCCCAGCACGGCCTTGGGGTTGACCACAACGCCCGGGCCGATCACGTTGGTGCAGTCCGGGTACAGGATACCCGAGGGGATGAGCTGCAATTTATACTTGACCCCGTCGACCACGACCGTGTGCCCGGCGTTGTTGCCGCCCTGGCTGCGCACGACCAGATCGGCCTTGCCTGCGAAAATATCAATGAACTTGCCCTTGCCTTCGTCGCCCCACTGGGCGCCGAGAATTACCTTACCTGGCATAGGATTTCCTTCCTTTCTGCTCACAGACATGCTTTTCGCATGTCACACAGCTAAAGTATAGCATAGCATGCCGCGCATTTCAATCCTGTTTTGCACCTTTTGACTTGTAAAAGCCCATGCGCCGTTGTAAAATATTCGTGTAACCGATCGTAGAGGAGACAGAGAGGCTATGCATTATCTGGATAACGCAGCCACGACCGCGGTGCTGCCCGAAGCGGCCGAGGCGGCGATGCACGCCATGTGCACCTGCTTCGGCAACCCGTCGAGCCTGCACCAAATGGGGATAGACGCGGCGCATTTGCTGGAGGACAGCCGCAAAAGCGTGGCAAGCGCGCTCGGCTGCCTGCCCGAGGAGACCTATTTTACCTCGTGCGGCACGGAGAGCACCAACATCAGCCTGCGCGGTGCGGCACACTTAAACCGCCACCAAAAGGGCCGCATCATCACGACCGCGATCGAGCACGCGGCGACCCTGAATACCTGCAAACAGCTCGCGGCTGAGGGATACGACGTGGTATTCCTTCAGCCGGACGAGACCGGCCATATCACGCCCGCGGCGCTGGAACAAGCCCTGACCGGGGACACCTTCCTGCTGTCCTGCCAGCTGGCCAACAACGAGATCGGCACGGTGCAGCCGGTGGCCGAGCTGGGCGCGATGTTGAAAGCCAAAGCGCCGCGCGCGCTGTTTCACATCGACGCGGTGCAGGGGCTGGCGCGCGTCAGGCTGACGCCGAAGAAATGGAATTGCGACCTGATGAGCGTATCCGGCCACAAGATTGGCGCGCCCAAGGGCATCGGTGCGCTGTTTGTCAAAAAGGGGCTGCGCCTGCCGCCCTTGATGTTCGGCGGCGGGCAGGAGCGCGGCATGCGCCCGGGCACCGAGGCGCTGCCGAACATCGCGGCGTTCGCCAAAGCATGCGACGTCCGCATGGCGCACTTTGACGAGGATTTCGTCCATGTGCAAAGCCTTGCCGATTACCTGCGCGCGCAGGTCGCGGCGCAGCTGCCGGACGCGGCGTTCAACGGCGCGGGCGATATCCCGCATGTGGTCAACCTGTCGCTGCCCGGCTGCAAGAGCGAGGTGCTGCTGCATGTGCTCGAGGGCGACGGGGTCTATGTCTCGAGCGGGTCGGCCTGCTCGAAGGGCAAGCAGAGCGGCGTTTTGAAGGCGCTCGGCCTGCCCAAAGCCCGCACGGACAGCGCGCTGCGCGTGTCCTTCTGCCCGTCGAATACGACGGACGATATCGACGCATTTATCACCGCCGCGCAAAAGGGCGTAACACTGTTCAAACGATAAAAGGAGATGCCATGAAAGAAGTATTGCTGCTCAAGTGCGGCGAGATCGTTTTGAAGGGTCTCAACCGCAAGACCTTTGAGGACCGCCTGCTCAAAAACCTGTCCCGCCGCATGAAGCATGTCGCGGACTGCAACATCTGGATGCGCCAGTCGGTCGTGTACGTCGAGGTGCCCGAGGATGCGGACGCCGATGCCGTCATGGACTGCGCGCGCCGTGTGTTCGGCTTTGCGACCATCTCGCGCGCGGCGGTCTGCCCGGAAAAGACGCTCGAGAGCGTCATCGACACCGCGCAGACCTATCTTGCCGACCGCTTTGCGCAGGCAAAGACTTTTAAGGTCGAGACCAAGCGCGGCGACAAGAAGTTCCCGATGACCTCGACCGAGATCAGCCAGCACGTCGGCGGCGAGCTGGCCGACCGGTTCCCGGACGTGCGCCCGTACATGCACGGCCCCGACCTGACCGTCCACGTCGAGATCCGCGAAAAGTACGCCTTTGTCCATGCCGGCCCCGAGCCGGGCGCGGGCGGCATGCCGATCGGCTCGAACGGCCGCGCGGCGCTCTTGCTGTCGGGCGGCATCGACAGCCCGGTCGCGGGCTGGATGATGGCCAAGCGCGGATTGGAGCTGGTCGGCGTGCACTTTTTCAGCTACCCCTACACGTCCGAGCGCGCCAAGGACAAGGTGCTCGAGCTGGGGCGCAAGCTGACCGTGTGGTGCGGCCGCATGAGCGTCATGGTCGTGCCGTTCACCAAAATTCAGGAGGAGATCCGCGCCAAGTGCCACGAGGAGCTGTTCACGCTCATCATGCGGCGCTTTATGATGCGCATTGCCGAGCGGGTCGCGGTCGAGTACGGCTGCGGCGCGCTGATCACCGGCGAGTCGCTCGGGCAGGTCGCGAGCCAGACCATGCCCGCCATGGGCGTGACCGGCGCGGTGTGTGAGCTGCCCATCTTCCGCCCGTGTATCGGCATGGACAAGGAGGAGATCGTGCGCATCGCGCGGCAGATCGACACGTTTGAAACCTCCATCCTGCCCTACGAGGATTGCTGCACGGTGTTCACGCCCAAGCACCCGAACACCAAGCCCAAGATGCCCAAAATTTTGGAGGCCGAGAGCCATCTGGACGTCGACACGCTGGTCGACGAGGCCGTTGCGGGCGTGGAAATTATCCACCTTCCGTAATCTTTAAGGGGGACGCTGTCCCCCTTAGATACGCAAAAAGTTCCCGTGGAAACTTTTTGCGATAACCCCCTCGTCTTTGTAGCCAAAGGCGGTCGCGCCGCGGCGGCGCGGGTCGGGGTATCCAACCGCGGCAAAGCTGCGGTTGGATGGCGGTTTGCGCCATGCGCAAACCGATTTTATGCGCGCTGCGGCGCGAAAGGAGAAGCAGTTATGAATGCAGAACTGATCGCGGTCGGCACCGAGATATTGCTGGGCGACATTGTCAACACGGACGCGCAGGTGATTTCGCAGGGTCTGTCCGAGCTGGGTATCAACGTATTCTATCAGACGGTCGTGGGCGACAACCCGGCGCGCCTGCGCCACGTCGTTGAGACCGCGCGCGACCGCGCGGACATCATCATTACGACCGGTGGCCTCGGCCCGACGCTGGACGACCTGACCAAGGAGACGCTCGCAGCCGTTTTCGGCAAGAAGATGTCGCTGCACCAGCCCTCGCTCGACCGCATCAAGGGCTTTTTCCAGACCATCGGCCGCGAAATGACCCCGAACAACGAAAAGCAAGCGTGGCTGCCCGAGGGCTGCACGGTATTCGTCAACGAATGGGGCACCGCGCCGGGCTGTGCCTTCGAGGCCTACGGCAAGCACGTCCTCATGCTGCCCGGCCCGCCGCGCGAGTGCAACCCGATGTGGAAGGAATGTGCGATGCCCTACCTCTACAAACTGGCGGGCGGCTGCATCGTCTCGCGCAACATCCGTGTGTTCGGTCTGGGCGAGAGCAATATGGAGACTATCCTGCACGACATGATGGCGCAAAGCACCAACCCGACCATTGCGCCCTACGCCAAGACCTCGGAGTGCTTTGCGCGCGTGACTGCCAAGGCGGATACGCCCGAGGAATGTGAAAAGCTGCTTGACCCGGTCGTCGAGCAAATCTGCGGCCTGCTGGGCGAGGATGTGTACGGCGTCGACGTCGACTCGCTCGAGCAGGTCGTGGGCGACGGGCTGCGCGAGCGCGGCCTGACGCTCGCGGTCGCCGAAAGCTGCACGGGCGGCCTGCTGTCCAAGCGCATCACCGACGTGCCCGGCTGCTCGGACTACTACCTCGGCGGGGTGTGCTCGTACGCCAACGAAGTCAAGATGCGTGTGCTGGGCGTCAAAAAGGAGACGCTCGACACGGTCGGCGCGGTCTCGCCCGAGGTCGCCGAGCAGATGGCCGAGGGTGTGGCGCATGCGCTCGGTGCGGATGTCGGCGTCGGCATCACGGGTATCGCCGGCCCAGGCGGCGGTACGGACGACAAGCCCGTCGGGCTGGTGTATATCAGCGTCTGGCACAAGGGGCAGCACTACACCCGCAAAATGAAGTCGACCAACGGGCGCGACCGCGTGCGCATGCAGGCGGCCTCCACGGCGCTCGATTTGATCCGTCGCAAGCTTTTTTGAACAAATCAAGAGGGATTTGTTCGTTTTCTTGATATTCCCAGTCATTCCCTGTGGAAAGCCACCAAAAATGTCTGTAAAAAAGTCCGGTAATTCTGTTAAATTGCTGGACTTTTGTTTTGTTTTCATGTATACTATATCCAACTAAAGTGAGAGTTGTCTGCCTCAATCAGGATGAAATGCACAAAAATGTTTGAAAAAATCGAGTAGACACTGTGTTAGGGCAGGATCAGCAGTGTAAAAAGGGAGAGATGCGATATGAAGAAAAAATCCGCAGCACCGGCCTGCGAAAAGCGCAGTGAGCTTTTCTACTCGGGCAGGGACTGCCGCGCCTTCGACTATATGGGCGCACACCCCTTTGAGCAGGACGGCGAGCCCGGCTATCTGTTCCGGGTCTACGCCCCCGAGGCGGAAAAGGTCTCGGTGATGGGCGAGTTCAACGGCTGGAACCGCGACGTGGACTACATGATGCGGGACGAGCAGGGCATCTGGGAAAAATTCATCCCGCATGTTCCCGAATATGCGGCATATAAGTATAGCGTGTGGGCAAAGTCGGGCGATGTGTTCGACAAATCTGACCCGTATGGCTTCCATTCTGAAACCCGTCCGGGCAACGCCTCCAAGGCGTATGATCTGGAGGGCTATGAGTGGAACGACGCTTCGTGGATGGAATGGCGCAAAGACCACCTGCCCTATTCTAACCCGGTCAATATTTATGAGTGCCATCTCGGTTCGTGGAAAATGCATGAGGACGGCAACTTCTACTCCTACCGCCAGCTTGCGGAAGAACTGGTGCCCTACGTCAAGGAGATGGGTTACACCCATATCGAGGTCATGCCGCTGACCGAGCACCCGTTCGACGGTTCGTGGGGCTATCAGGTCATCGGCTACTTTGCCGCGACCAGCCGTTACGGCACGCCCAAGGACCTGATGTACTTCATCGACACCGCGCATCAGGCGGGGCTGGGCGTCATCATGGACTGGGTGCCCGCGCACTTCCCCAAGGATGGCTGCGGTCTGGTCGAGTTCGACGGTTCCTACCTCTACGAATACGCCGACCCGCTTAAGATGGAGCACAAGGAATGGGGCACGCGCGTGTTCGACTACGGCAAGGTTTCGACCCGCAACCTGCTGTTCTCCTCGGCCATGTTCTGGATCGAAAAGTTCCACATGGACGGCCTGCGTGTCGACGCGGTCGCGTCCATGCTCTACCTCGATTATAACCGCCAGCACGAGTGGCGCCCGAATATCCATGGCGGGCGTGAAAACCTTGAGGCGATCGACTTCCTGCGCCTGCTCAACGAGTTCATCCTGACCGACCACCCGGACGTCATGATGATCGCGGAGGAGTCCACCGCATGGCCGATGGTGACCAAGCCCGGCTACGACGGCGGCCTCGGCTTCAACTTCAAATGGAACATGGGCTGGATGAACGATATGCTGTGCTACTGCTCGGCCGACCCGTTCTTCCGCAAGGACATGCACGACAAGATCACCTTCTCGTTCATGTACGCCTTCTCGGAAAACTACATCCTGCCGCTTTCGCATGACGAGGTCGTGCACGGCAAGTGCTCGCTCATCGGCAAGATGCCGCCCCCGTATGAAAACCAGTTCGGCGGCCTGCGCGCGCTGTTCGGCTATATGACCGCGCATCCGGGCAAGAAGATGCTGTTCATGGGCGGCGAGTTTGCCCAGTTCTCCGAATGGGCGTATCAGCGTGGGCTGGACTGGATGCTGCTCGAATACCCGGCGCATAAGCAGATGCAGACCTATGTCAAGGCGCTCAACCACTTCTATCTGGAGACTCCGCAGCTGTGGGAGCAGGATACCGATTGGCGCGGCTTCGAGTGGATCAGCCATGAGGACAACCGCAACAATATCATCGCCTTCCGCCGCATCGCCAAGGACGGCAGCGACATCGTCGTCGTGGTCAACTTCTCGCCCGAGGTGCAGCAGGAATACAGCATCGGTGTGCCGATCGCCGGCACCTACGAGGAGATTTTCTCTTCGGACAACACCGAGTTCGGCGGCAGCGGCCTGAGCAACGGCAAGGTCAAGACCGACAGCAAGAAGCCCATGCACGGGCAGGAGCAGTCCATCAGCATCCAGATCCCGCGCTTCGGCGTGCTGTTCTTCAAGGGCAAGCCGCGCGCCAAGCGCCGCACCAAGGCCGAGATCGAGCAGGCCAAGGAGGCGGCAGCCGTCAAGGCGGCCAAGACCGGCGTGAAACCGGTCAAGTCCGGCACCAAGACCGTGACTAGGACCGGCACCAAGGCGGTCGCCAAAACGGGCACCAAAGCCGTCGCCAAGACGGGCACCAAGGCAGTGACCAAGCCGGACGAGACCGGCAAGCAGGATTCCTGACGAGGGACGCGCTGCAACCAGCGTGAAACAAAAGTAAACCGCAAAGGAGAGTTCAACAATGTATCGGAAAAAAGAATGCGTAGCCATGCTGCTCGCAGGCGGTCAGGGCAGCCGCCTCTACGTGCTGACCAAGAAGGTCGCCAAGCCCGCGGTGCCGTTCGGCGGCAAATACCGCATCATCGACTTCCCGCTTTCCAACTGCGTCAACTCCGGCATTGATACGGTCGGCGTACTGACCCAGTACGAGCCCCATGTGCTTAACGCCTACATCGGCTCGGGCCAGACGTGGGACCTCGACCGCCTGCGCGGCGGCGTCTACGTCCTGCCGCCGTACCAGAAGGGCAAGACCTCCGAGTGGTACAAGGGCACGGCCAACGCGATCTACCAGAACATCCAGTTCATCGACGAGTACGACCCCGAATATGTGCTCATCCTGTCGGGCGACCATATCTACAAGATGAACTACAACAAGATGCTCCAGCAGCACAAGGAGACCGGCGCGGACGCGACCATCGCGGTGCTTGATGTCCCGCTGGCCGAAGCCTCCCGTTTCGGTATCATGAACTGCAAGCCGGACGGCACGATCTACGAGTTTGAGGAGAAGCCCAAGCAGCCCAAGTCGACGTTGGCCTCGATGGGCATTTACATCTTCTCGTGGAAGAAGCTGCGCAAGTACCTGATCGACGACGAGGAGAACTCCAAGTCCTCCAACGACTTTGGCAAGGATATCATCCCGGCGATGCTGGGCAACGGCGAAAAGCTGGTTTCCTATCGCTTTGAGGGTTACTGGAAGGACGTCGGCACGATCGAGAGCCTGTGGGAAGCCAATATGGACCTGCTCAGCCCGAATTCCGGCCTGAACCTGTCGGACGACAGCTGGAAGATCTACGGCCGCACCACTGGTTCGCCCCCGCACTTCACCGCAAAGGATGCGGTCGTCAAGCACACGCTGCTCTCCGAGGGCTGCGAGATCGCGGGCGACGTTTCCGAGTCCGTGCTGTTCTCGGATGTCAAGATCGCCAAGGGCGCCAAGGTGGAGTATTCCATCCTGATGCCGGGCGCGGTCGTCGAGGAGGGCGCGGTTGTGCGCTACTCGATCATCGCGGAAAATGCCGTCATCGCCAAGGATGCCTGCGTCGGCGGCAGCCCGTCGGACGGCGAGGTGGATAAGTGGGGCGTAGCAGTCGTGGCCGAGGGCGTGCGCGTCGGGCGCGGCGCCAAGCTGGCGGCTAAGGAAATGGCAGACGAAGACCTGCCGGACGTAAAGTAAGGGGGCGGAAATGATGAACAGTGTTTTAGGCATCATCATTGCATTTGATAACGACAACGATCTCCGTGAGATCACCGAGCACCGCACGGTCGGCGCCGTCCAGTGGGGCGGCCGCTACCGCATCATCGACTTCATGCTGTCGAACATGGTAAACAGCGGCATCTACCGCGTGGGCGTGCTGATGAAGGACAAATACCAGTCGCTCATCGACCACATCGGCAACGCCAAGGACTGGGATCTGTCCCGCAAGAATTCGGGCGTTACCCTGCTGCCGCCGTATTCCTACTCCAAGAAGGCTTCGCCGCTCGTCACCGGCGAGTACCGCGGCAAGATCGACGCGCTGGCCGGCGCGGTCGACTTCCTGCAGAAGAACAAGGCCGACTATGTCGTCGTCGCTGACGGCGATATCGTCGCCAACATCCCGCTCGACGACGTGATCGAGCGCCATGTCAAGTCGGGCGCTGACCTGACCATGGTCTGCACCAAAAAGCAGAAGGATTCGCCGTTTACCACCTATGTCGAGCTCAACCGCAAGAAGGAAGCGGTCGACATCCGCGTGGGCGACTCCAACGAGGGCAAGTGCAAGCACATCGCGCTGGGCGTTTACGTCATGAGCCGCCAGTACCTGATCCACATGCTGTCCGACTGCGTCACGCATAACTGCATCCACTTTGAGCGCGAGTTCCTGACCCGTGCGCTGATCGACGGCACGGTTTCGGGCTACCTGTTCAACGAATACGCGATGAAGATCGAGGATACCTTTGATTATTTCCGTTCCAACATGGATATGCTCGATAAGGACGTCCGCTCCGAGGTATTCCTGCGCACCCGCCCGATCCTGACCCGCATCAAGGACGAGGCGCCCGCCTACTACGGCGACAAGGCCGAGGTAGAGGACAGCCTGATCGCAGACGGCTGCCATATCGAGGGCCACGTGCAGAACTGCGTGCTGTTCCGCGATGTCGTGGTCGAAAAGGGTGCGGAGGTGCGCGACTGCATCATCATGGAGGGCGGCCGCATCCTGTCGGATGCCAGCCTGCGCCATGTGATCACCGACCGCAACGTCGTCGTGCGCGACGGCCGCACCATGATGGGCCACGAGAACTACCCGATCACAATCGCCAAAAACGCCACCGTCTGAAAAGCCTTTCACGGTTTCATTGCAAAAGGGTGAAAAACGCGGGGCATAACCGCGGCATGTTCGTGAATTTTCCCTATTTTGCGCAAAGGAAGAATCTAGTATAATATAGGATGTGCAGGTGCGGAAGCGGAGGCTCTGTTTCCGCACCTACTTCTGGGGAGGTTCGGTTCTCTATGAAAATTATGTACGTCACCAGCGAATGCGCCCCATTTGTCAAAACCGGTGGTTTGGGCGATGTGGCCGGCTCGCTGCCCAAGGCGCTGGCCGAAAAGGGGCACGACGTGCGTGTGTTCTGCCCGCTGTATTCCGCGATCGGGCAGGAATGGCGCGAGAAGTTCTTTTTCCTGAAAAACGCCTACGTCCGTCTGGGCTGGCGCAACCAGTACTGCGGCGTGTTCCGCTATGAGGCGGACGGCGTGACCTTCTACTTTATCGACAACGAGTATTACTTTGCCCGCAGCCAGGTCTATGGCGAGTATGACGACGCCGAGCGCTTCGCCTACTTCTCCAAGGCCGTGCTGGAGGTGCTGCCCGACCTCGACTGGAAGCCGGACGTCATCAACTGCAACGACTGGCAGTCGGCGCTCGTGCCGGTGTACTATAACCTGATGTTCTCCTCCCGCCCGTTCTACGAGAACATCAAAACCGTGTTCACCATCCATAACATCCAGTATCAGGGTCGCTATGGCCGTGAGATCCTCGAGTATGTGCTCGGCATCGACGACGCGCACTTCCGCTCGGGCTTCATGGCGATGGATGGCGACGTCAACCTGATGAAGGCCGCGATCGTGGCCTCGACCGCGGTGACCACGGTGTCGCCCACCTATGCGGGCGAGATCCAGACCGAATACTACGGCTACCGCCTCGATTCCGTGCTGCGCATGAACAGCTATAAGCTGCATGGCATTTTGAACGGCATCGACATGGACGCTTTCAACCCGGAAACCGACCCCAAGATCTTTAAGAACTACGGTCCCAATAACCCGGACGACAAAAAGGTCAACAAGCTCGAGCTGCTCAAGCTGTGCGGCATCGAGGGCGACGAGAACACGCCGGTCATCGGCATGGTCACCCGCTTTGTCGACCAGAAGGGCCTCGACCTGATCGAAGCCGTGCTGCACGATATCCTGTCCGACGACCTGCGCCTGATCGTGCTGGGCAAGGGCGACTGGCGGTATGAACAGATGTTCCTCGAGGCCAAGCGCCGCTACCCGAACAACATTTCCGCGTCGATCATGTTCTCGGGCGATCTGGCCAACCGCATCTACGCGGGCGCGGATATGTTCCTGATGCCGTCCAAGTTTGAGCCGTGCGGCCTGGCGCAGATGATCGCGCTGCGCTACGGCACGATCCCGATCGTGCGCGAGACCGGCGGCCTGAAGGACACCGTGCAGGCGTTCGTCGACTACGCGGGCACGGGCAACGGCTTTACCTTCGCAAGCTACAACGCGCACGACATGCTGCATGTCATCCGCGAGGCCTGCGGTGTATTCCGTTACAACAAAAACGCCTGGAAAAAGCTGATGCTGCAAGGAATGCAGAGCGACTTCAGCTGGGGCAGCTCGGCAGACAGATACATCGAGGTTTACCACTCTGCCCTGGGCTGGTAACACAGATCAAGCAAACAAAGTGAGGAGACAAGAGACACCATGCCAAAGTATCAGTACACAAAGACCGCTTTGAAGGAGGCCATTGCAGGCAAGCTGCAGCGCCACTTCGGACGGGAGGTTGCAGACGCCTCCAAGGAACAGATCTACGAGGCCTGCGCGCTGGTTGTGCGCGATGCGCTCACCGAGCACATGATCGAGACCCAAAACGAGGTCGAAAAATATGGGGAGCGACAGGTGCACTACTTGTGCATGGAATTTCTTGTAGGCCGCAGCCTGCGCAACAACGCCTATAACCTGGGCATCCTGCCCGCCATGACCGAGGCACTCAAGGAAATGGGCTACGAGATGGCCGACATCTTCGAGGAAGAGGCCGATCCCGGTCTGGGTAACGGCGGCCTCGGCCGTCTTGCTGCCTGCTATATGGACGGCATGGCCACCATCGGCGTGCGCGGCACCGGCTACTCCATCCGCTATGAACACGGCATCTTCAAGCAGAAGATCGAGGACGGCCAGCAGGTCGAGCTGCCGGATTCGTGGCTTGCGTCGGGCGACGTATGGCACATCCCGGCGATGGACGACACCCGCGAGGTCAAGATCGGCGGTACGGTCAACACCTACTTCAACGACCAGGGTAAGCTGGTCGTCGAGTACCACGATTACACCCCGGTTCTGGCTGTCCCGTATGATATGCCGATTTCCGGTTACGACACCAACAACATCGCCTGCCTGCGCCTGTGGGAGGCCAAGAGCCCGATCGCGCTGGACATGAAGCTGTTCTCGTCCGGCGAGTACCTCAAGGCGCTCGAAAAGCACGCGATGGCCGAGACCATCTCGATGGTATTGTATCCGGAGGATAACCACCGCGAAGGCCAGTCGCTGCGTCTCAAGCAGCAGTACTTCCTTGTGTCCGCGACACTGCAGGATATCTGCGCCAAGCACAAGGCCAAGTACGGTACGCTGGCGAACTTTGCGCACAAGCATGTGCTGCACATCAACGACACCCACCCGACGCTGGTCATTCCGGAACTCATGCGTATCCTGATGGACGACAACGATATGAGCTGGGAGAACGCGTGGAACATCACCAGCCAGTCGGTGGCCTACACCAACCACACCGTCATGCCCGAGGCGCTTGAGTGCTGGCCGGTATCGCTGGTGCAGGAGCTGATGCCCCGCATCATGCAGATCATCTATGAGATCAACGAGCGCTTCTGTAAGGAGCTGTGGAACTACTTCCCGAACGACTTCCAGAAGATCTCCAAGCTGGCCATCGTGTCGGACAATACCGTCCGCATGGCGCATCTGGCGATCGCCGGCTCGTTCTCGATCAACGGTGTTTCCGCGCTGCACTCCGAGATCCTCAAGGACCGCGTGTTCAACGACTTCTACAAGATCTATTCGTCCAAGTTCTGCAACGTCACCAACGGCATTGCGCACCGTCGCTGGCTGTGCGAAGCCAACCCGGAGCTGGCTGCCCTGATCGAGAGCAAGATCGGCAAGGGCTACCGCAAGCACCCGTCCGAGTTGCAGGTGCTGGCGAACTACGGCGACGATAAGGCGCTGCTGCAGCGTCTGGGCGAGATCAAGAGCGACAACAAGAAGCGTCTGGCCGATTATATCAAGGAGCACAACGGCATCGAGATCAACATGGACTCGATCTTCGACGTCCAGGTCAAGCGTCTGCATGAGTATAAGCGCCAGATGCTGAACATCCTGCACATCATCTCGCTCTACCACAAGCTCAAGGACAATCCGCACATGGATTTCGTCCCGCGCACCTATATTTTCGGCTCCAAGGCCGCGCCGGGCTACGCGGTGGCCAAGAAGACCATCCGCCTGATCAACTCCATTGCGAACATGATCAACAACGACCCGGACATTGGCGACAAGCTCAAGGTTGTATTCATCGAGGACTACAAGGTGTCGCTGGCCGAGATGATCATGCCGGCTGCCGAGGTTTCCGAGCAGATTTCGATTGCGGGTAAGGAAGCGTCCGGCACGGGCAACATGAAGTTTATGATGAACGGCGCGCTCACCATCGGTACGATGGACGGTGCGAACGTCGAGATCTGCGAGGCGGTCGGCCGCGAGAATATCTTCATCTTCGGCATGGAGACCCCCGAGGCCGAGGCGCTGGCGGCTTCCGGCAACTACGAGCCGATGCTGATCTACCAGAACGACCCGGTCATCAAGCGCGTGCTCGACCACATGATCCACGGCTTCGGCGACGGCATCGACTACACCGATATTGCCAACCTGCTGCTGCACGGCGGCAACGGCGGCCCGGCTGACCGTTATATGAGTCTGAAGGACTTCTCCTCTTACGCTATCGCACAGGAGCGCGTGGGCGAGATGTACCGCCACCCGGAGAACTGGAACTATATGTCGCTGATAAACATTGCCAACTCGGGCCGCTTTGCGTCCGACCGTTCGGTCGCCGAGTATGCGCAGAACATCTGGCGCGTCAAGACCAATTTCGCATTCTAATGCCAGCGCACCGCAATGCGCGGCGCGTCCGGAACAACCGGTGGTGGTTGACGGACAGCGCGCGGCGCACAGGTGCGTCTGCCGCGGAAAAGACCGCAGGCAGTCTGTTTTCCCGGTCCATGGAAAAAGCCCGGCTCAGCCGGGCTTTTTTGTGTGGAAAGGGGAGGGCGGACAGTGGTGCAACGCGGCAGTGTGCGGCGTTGTCCGTCAGAAAAACGGGAGAGGAAACCGATGGAGAAAAATCATTTACTGCAGGGTCACCTGCTCGCCGGGCTGACCGTGCTGGTCTGGGGCACGACGTTTGTCGCAACCAAGGTGCTGCTGCGCGCCTTCACGCCGGTGGAGATCATGGTGACGCGATTTGCGCTCGGCTTTGTGGCACTGCTGGCCGCCTCGCGCGGGCAGCTGCGTCCGAAAAAGCCGTCGCACGAAATCCTGTTCGCGTTGGCGGGACTGACCGGAGTGACATTGTATTTCCTGATGGAAAACATCGCACTGACCTATATTTCGGCCTCGCTCGTCGGCGTGATTGTTGCGGCGGCGCCGTTGTTCACCGCATTGTTTGCGGCTGTCATCCTGCACGAAAAGCTCGGCCGCTGGTTTTTCTGCGGTTTTGTTTGCGCGATGGCGGGTGTGGCGCTGGTATCGCTTGCGGGCGTGAGCGAGCTGCATTTCAGCCCGTTGGGCGCGCTGCTCGGTGTGGGCGCGGCGCTTGTTTGGGGTGCATATTCGGTGATTATCCGGCATCTGGGCGCGGCGGGCTACGCGACCGTGCCGCTGACCGCACATGTCTTCGGCTATGGGCTGCTGTTCCTGCTTGTCCCGGCTGCGCTGGACGGATTTCCGGCAGGCGCAGGCGCATGGCTCGAGCCGGTGCATCTGGCGAACCTGCTGTTCCTCGGGCTGCTTGCGTCTGCGACCTGTTTTGTAACATGGAACCGCGCGGTGTTCCTGCTCGGCCCGGTGCGCACAAGCGCCTATATCTATCTGTCGCCCATCGTCACGATCGTCAGCTCGGCGCTTATCCTGCATGAGACGATGACGCCGGCAATGTGGCTGGGTACGGCGCTTGCGCTGGGCGGTCTGATCCTGTCCGAGCGTGACGGCGCCAAGAAAACGGCATAACAAAGGGAGGGACCGGACGGTCCCTCCCTTTTTCGTCATACTGTCGGCAGCCTTTTACCGTTGAATTTTTGTGCTGCCGCTGCGCAGCCCTCAGCGATCACGCACGCCGCTGCATCGACCGCATCCGCGCAGGCCTTGTCAATGGCCTGCTGCTCGTCCGCGGTAAATTTGCTGAGCACCCAGGCGGCAAGGTCGTAATCCGGGTGCGGCTTTTTGCCTACACCGATCTTGACGCGCGGAAAATCCTCGCTGCCAAGGTGGTAGATAATGTTTTTCAGGCCGTTCTGCCCGCCCGCCGAGCCTTTGGGGCGCACGCGCAGCGTCCCCACGTCGAGCGATACGTCGTCCGACAGAACGATGATGCGCGCAGGCGGGATTTTGTAAAATGCAGCCGCGTCGCGCACGGCTTCGCCTGACAGGTTCATAAACGTCTGCGGCTGCATCAGCAGCACGCGCGCGCCGCCGAGCGTCGCCTCACCGACCAGCGCCTTGAACTTCATCCGGCTGATGCGGCAGCCGGTGCGCGCGCAATAGCTTTCCAGCGCGCGGAAGCCCGCGTTGTGGCGGGTGTTGTCGTATTTGCTGCCCGGGTTGCCCAGCCCGACCACCAGCCATTCGACCGGCTGCGCGGGCTGCGCTGCTGCGGCCTTCTGCTCGTCAAGTTTTTTGAAAATATCGAATACTGACATAACCTTACCCCAAAACAAAGCGTCTCCCTCACCGGGAGACGGGATTTGACAAATGCGGTGTTCTTTGCTATGCTGGATACGGACACCGTTGTAAATGCGGTTGGCACTCCCCTGTCGAAAGGGGGTGCCTGCCTTTGTGGTATAAAATTCTGCGAATTTTGTTTTGTATTGCACTTGTGCTTTGCATTTTTACCATAAACGCGCGCTAACCGCCCGGTTGCCGCCAGACGGTTAGCTTGTTTCCATACAAATAACCCATAAGGCCAACCGCTGACAGCGGTGTCCTTCTATGCTTATTATACCCGCCCGTCGCGCGCCTGTCAAGGCATGCGGCGGGCGTTCTGCCTCACTCGACCGACAGGATATAATAATACACCGGCTGGCCGCCGTCGATCACCGAGATCTCCAGCTCCTTGTTCTCCTTGCGGAGCAGGGCCTCGACCTCAGCGGCCTGCTCCGCCGAAACGCCCGCGCCGTAGATGACGGTGGCAAACGCGCTGTCATCGGTCACCATCTCGCGCACGAGCTTTTTGATGACCGAGGCCTCACGTCCGCTGGCACACAGCTTGCCCTCGCAGAGTGACAGGTATTCGCCCTGCTTGATCTTCTTACCGTCGAACTCGCTGTCGCGCGCGGCATAGGTCACCTGACCGCTGCGCACATTGGCCGCCGCGTCGGTCATTGCCGCCGCCATGGCGGCCTCGTCCTCGCTGTCCGGGTCGACGGCCAGCATGGCCGAGATGCCCTGCGGGATAGTCTTGGTCGGCACGACGACGACCTTTTTCTCCTCGGACAGATGTGCAGCCTGCTCGGCGGCGAGAATGATATTCTTGTTGTTGGGCAGTACGAACACGATTTCAGCCGGCACGGCGTCGACCGCGCGCAGGATGTCGTCGGTCGACGGGTTCATGGTCTGGCCGCCCTGCACAACTTCATCTACACCCAGATCGGCAAACACGTTTTTCAGTCCTTCGCCTGCGGCCACCGAGACAAAGCCGAATGGCTTTTCGGGCGGGACAATCACACGTTCTGCCGGTGCCTCTGCCGTACCCTCGATCACCTTGGCGGTGTGCTGCTCGCGCATGTTTTCGATCTTGACGGTCAGCAGCGGGCCGAACTTCAGCCCCTCCTCGAGCGCCTTGTTCGGCTGGTCGGTGTGTACATGCACTTTGACGATATCGTCGTCCTCGACCACGACAAGGCTGTCGCCGATATCATTCAAAATTGCGCGCAGACGGCCGACATTGCGCGCCTTATCCTTGCGCGCGGCAATGAATTCGGTGCAGTAGGTGAAGGTGATCTCCTCGTCCGCGATGGCGGAAAAATCGGCCGCGGGCTGGGGCGCTTGGGCGGCCGCACGCTCCTTGCGGATGCCGCGCAGCGCATCCAGCATGCCCTCCAGAATGGTCAGATAGCCGCAGCCGCCCGCATCCACCACGCCTGCCTTTTCCAGCACGGGGTTCTGATGCACGGTTTCCTCCAGCGCCTGATGGCCGCGCTCAAGCACGGCTTCGAGCACCTTTTCCGCCGACAGCTCGGGCTCGGCCTGACAGGCTTCGACCGCGTGCTGCGCGGACACGCGCGACACGGTCAGGATGGTGCCCTCGGCGGGCTTCATCACCGCCTTGTAGGCGGTCTCGACGCCTTCACGCAGCGCCAGCGCCAGTTCGCGCCCGCCTGCTGCGGCGGTTTCGCGCAGGCGTTTGGCCACGCCCCGGAACAGCAGCGACAGGATGACGCCCGAATTGCCGCGCGCCCCGCGCAGCAGCGCGGAAGCCGTTGTATCCACAGCCTTGGCCAGCGTCGGCTCGGTCAGTTTTTCCAATTCGGTCATTGCCGCGGCCATGGTCATGGACATGTTGGTGCCGGTGTCGCCGTCCGGCACCGGGAACACATTCAGCTCGTTGACCTGCTCTTTCTTTTCGGCAATGGCCAGCGCACCCTCAATCACCATCGACTGGAACAGCGCGCCGTTGATTTTCTGCTCTGCCATTTGCTTTAACTCTCCCTAATCTCTATTTTCAGGCCGCCCCCGCGCCACAGGCGCGCATTTGATCTGGAAACCGCCCTGCGGTTTCCATCAAAAGACCGAGTTTTGCCCGGTCTTTTGATACCACGACCCAGCGCCCTTGGGGCGCGCCATTCGGGTATCGAAAGCCGGTTTGTCACAACCGGCTTTCGTATATAGGGGACTTTTGAAGTCCCCTATAATTGGTTAGTCTGCCCGGATACTCTCGACGTAGATGTCGACGTTCTTGACGTCCACGCCGGTCAGGCGCTCGACGTGATAACGCACCTCGCCAATGATCGAGCGGCAGACCGTCGCAATGTTGACGCCGTGTTCGACCGCGATGTGCAGGTCAATATTGACGCCGCCGTCCGGCGCTTCCGTCACCTTGACGCCGCGCGACTGCGAATCCCGCCCGAGCAGGTGCGCCAGCCCGTCCGACACGGTGCGGATGGTCATGCCCTTGACGCCAAAGCAGGACGACGCCGCGTAGCCCGCGATGCCGGCGAGTACTTCGTTGGTGATTTCGATATATCCGAGATCGGTCTTGATCGTCATGGATACCCCTCCCTGCAATCATTTGCTTCCTATATGATATAACAGATCGTGCCTGAATACAAGTAAATCGTCAATATTTTTGCAAAATCTTTGCGATTGTCCGCATCCTGCGCGGAATTTCGTTCCGATTTTGCAAAAAAAGCCTTGAGCTGCAAAATTCCGCAAACAAATGTTTGCCTTTTGCGTGAATCTGGGGTATAATAAAGAAAACACGAACGGATGTTCCGGAGGAACGCCGGAAGGAGTGCACCCGTATGAAACAGATTTCCGCTAAACAGCAACGGATCCTTGACTATATCAGCAGCTTTTCGCTCGAGCACGGTTACCCGCCCTCGGTGCGCGAGATCTGCGCGGAGATGAACCTGCGCTCGCCCTCGACCGTGCACGCCCACCTGAAAAAATTGCAGGAGGCGGGCTACCTCGAGCCGACCGAGCACAAGTCCCGCACGCTGACGCCGGTTTCCGGCCCGTCCATGGTGCCGCGCGTACCTATCCTCGGCCGCGTTACCGCCGGTATGCCCATCCTTGCGGTTGAGGAGCACGTCGGCTATGTGCCTTTTGAGCCGGCGGCTGGCGGCGGGGAGTATTATGCCCTGCGCATCCGCGGCGACTCGATGGTCGGCGTGGGCATTATGGATGAGGATCTGGTCATTGTCCGGCAGGATGTATCCGCGCGCAGCGGCGATATTGTCATTGCGCTGCTGGAGGACGAGGCCACCTGCAAAACGCTCAACATCACGCCGGACGGCGTGTGGCTGATGCCGGAAAACCCGGCCTACCCGCCGATCAACGGCACAGGCTGCCAGATACTCGGCGTGGTCAAGGCCGTTTACAGAGAATACTGATACATGGCACTGGCCGCCCCTTTGCGGGCGGCTGTACGCCTATATGAGGATTTTACGATGCCCACACTCGAGGACAACATCCGCTTTGTCAAGGGCGTCGGCCCGAAAAAGGCCGCGCTGCTGGAAAAACTGCATATCCACACGCTGCTGGATGCGCTTGAGACCTATCCGCGCGACTATGAGGACAGGACGGTGCTCACCCGCATTGCCGACCTCGCGGACGACGGCAAGTACGCCATCCGCGCGGTGCTCGGCACCGAACCCAAGGTCAGCCGCATCCGCAAAGGGATGACGCTGGTCAAGTGCACCATCTTCGACGAGACCGGCTCGCTCGCAGTGACATGGTTCAACAACCCCTATGCCGCTGCACTTGTGCGTGTCGGGCAGGAATATCTGTTCTACGGCCGCGTGCAGCAGAACGGCCGCGTCCGCATGCTGGTTTCGCCGCAGGCCGAGAAAATCGAGGAGGGGGATGACCACCCCGGACACATCGTGCCTGTCTACCCATTGACGGCCGGGCTGACCCAGCGTGACCTTGCGCGCGTGACCGAAGCCGCGCTGGACGCCATGCCGGGCGATTGGCCCGACCCGCTGCCCGAAGTGCTGCGCGCCAGATACGGCCTGCCGGACGCCGCCGACGCGCTCGCCGCCATCCACCGGCCGCAGACCGCGCAGGATATGCGTGACGCGCGCCGCCGTATGGTGTTCGAGGAGTTATTTTTGCTGTGCTGTGGCTTGCAGCAGCTCAAGGAGCGCCGGAAAGTCGTCAAGGGAATCGTTTTTAATCGAATTAGCCAAGTTACTTGGGATTTTTGGGAATGCTTGCCGTTTATGCCTACAAATGCGCAAATCAAGGCCATAGGTGAAATTTGCGAGGACTGCGCCTCCGGCCGGCCGATGAACCGGCTGGTGCAGGGCGACGTCGGCTCGGGCAAGACGGTGGTCGCCGCCGCGCTGTGCGCGCTCGCCGCGCAGAACGGCTATCAGGCGGCTTTCATGGCGCCAACCGAAATCCTTGCCGCCCAGCATGCCGAAACACTCAGTCCGCTGCTGGCAAAGCTGGGCATCACTTGCACATTGCTGACCGGCTCGATGGGCGCGGCGCAGCGCCGCGCAGCGCTCGCTGCGGTCGAAAGCGGCGGGGCGCAGGTCGTCATCGGCACGCACGCGCTCATCCAGCAGGGCGTGACCTTCCATCGGTTGGGCGCGGTCGTGGCCGACGAGCAGCACCGCTTCGGCGTGGCACAGCGCGCCGCGCTCGCGGCCAAGGGCGAGGCGCCCCATGTGCTCGTCATGTCGGCCACGCCCATCCCGCGCACGCTGGCGCTCATCCTGTACGGCGACCTCGACGTGGCCGTGCTGGACGAGCTGCCGCCCGGCCGTCAGCCGGTCGCAACCTATGCGGTTGGCGAGAACATGCGCCGCCGCATTACTGCCTTTATCGATAAGCAGATTGCAGACGGCGGGCAGGTGTATGTCGTCTGCCCGCTGGTCGAGGAGGGGGAAACCGACCTCAAAAGCGCTGAGCAGCACGCGGCTGACCTGCAGCACGACCTGCCGCACCGGCGTGTCGCTGTGCTGCATGGCCGCATGAAAAGTGCGGACAAGGAGCATGTCATGCAGGCGTTTGCGGCGGGGGAGTACGATATTCTGGTTGCAACGACCGTCATCGAGGTCGGCGTTGATGTGCCCAATGCCAACCTGATGGTCGTCGAGGATGCCGACCGCTTTGGGCTGTCCCAGCTGCACCAGCTGCGCGGGCGTGTCGGGCGCGGTAAGCGGCAGTCCTACTGCATCTTTTTTGGGGCGGACAAGGGCCAGACCGCGCGTGAACGGCTCAAGATCCTGTGCAAGACGAACGACGGTTTTGAGGTCGCGCGCGCCGACCTTGCGCAGCGCGGCCCGGGCGACTTTTTCGGCCGGCGGCAGCACGGCCTGCCCGCATTGCATGTCGCCGACCTTGCCAGCGATCTGGAGCTGATGCAGCGTGCGCGCGAGGAGGCCGAAGCCCTGCTCGCGGCTGATCCGCAGCTTGCCGGTTATCCCGCCCTGCGCGAACGGGTGCAGCGGATGTTTGCAGAGCGGGAGGAGACGTTCAATTGATTGCGCGGCGGCTGCAAAAAAGAAGGGAGAACCCGCAAGGGTTCTCCCTTAAGTCTGTCGATAAAGTCCTCGCGCTGCAGCGCGCATTGTTCAGCCGCTCTGTGAGCGGTATCAAAAAAGCGAGCTTTGCCCGCTTTTTTGATACATTTGATTCGATCGGAAGCGTGGTTCCGATCGAGAGGCTGTCGAAAACTATGTTTTTCGACAGCCTCAAGGGAGAACGCGCAAGGGTTCTCCCTTTTGTACTGGCAATCCACGGTTGCTGACGCAGCCGGTTAGGCATCCGGAGGCGCAGGGGGCTGCGGGTCGTCCGGCTCGCTGGGCGCAGCAGACACCGTCGGCGGTGCGGGCTGCTGGTGTGCCTGTTCCGCTTTCCTGCGGCGCGCGACAACGACGGCCAGCACACCGCCCGCAGTCGCCATCAGCAGGAAGACTGGCCACAGCGTGACAACAAGCAGGATGATGCCGCGCACCGTGGCGGTCAAGCCGTCCAGCCCGCTCTGTGCGGCGCGGCTGACCTGTGCGCCAAAACCGGTACCCTCGGAGACGGCGGTCAGCATCTGAACCTCCCGCAGCGTGACATGCAGCGTGGAAAAGCTGACGAGGTCGTCATAATGCCGCATCTCGCCGGTCAATGTGTCGATTTCGTATTCGCAGTCGGCCAATGCGTTTTCCAGCTCAATGATATCCTCCATCTGCGCGGCCTGGTCGAGCAGCGCGAGCAGGCGCTCGTGCTTGGTGCGCAGTGTCGCCAGACGGATCTCGATATCGGTGTAGGCCGTCGTCACGTCGTCGCTCCAACGGGTCGATGAAACGACGTGGCAGGTCTCGCCCAGCTGGGTGAACATGGTTTCAAACTTATCCTGCGGCACACGCAGGGTATAGTTGGCCGTGCGGCCGCCCTTTTCGCCCGAGCTGCCGCTCGACTCGATGTAGCCGCCTGCTTCGGCGGTCATCTGCTCGATGGACGCGCAAGCCGCGTCGTATGACTGGGTTTCCAGCGTCAGGTCGGCGGACAAAATCAGCTTGGCGTTTTCGCGCACGGCGGAAAAGTCCGCCGCCGTGCCGGTTTCCGCCGTATCCATAGCGACCGCGCCTTCCGTCGTCTGCGCCGCGCCGTTATCCGCGGCGGCGCTGTCGTTTGCTGTGCTGCCCGAAGCGCCGCATGCGCCGAGCAGCATAAGCAGCAGCGCCAGACAAATACAAAGCCCTCCTCGTTTCATCACAGGACACCCCTTTCCGGTTGTGGTTATCCTGTTAGACGGGAGGGCTTTGGTTCAGTTCCCAATTGTTTCCGTTTTGTAAACCGTGATAATGTAAGGGCGGGTCAATGCCGGCCTGCCGATGGGTTTAGACGTCCTTCTGGTAGCGGGTCTCCTCAAACGAGCCGATCGCGCCGCATACGCCGCATACGTCCGGACGTTTGTCGTAGATCGCGCCGCAGAATGTGCAGCGGTAGCCCTGCGCCGTGACCGTGCGCTTCTGCTCGGGCTGCTCGGCCGGTGCGGACGAACCCCTGTTCAGCGCGGAGAGCGCGGCGAAGAAGCGCATCTCATGGTCCTTCTCAATGCGGGCAATGTTGTCGAACAGGGCGGCAACGTCGTCGAAGCCCTCCTCGCGTGCGATCTTGGCAAACTCCGGGTACATGCTGCTCCACTCGCCGTACTCGCCCTTGATCGCAGTCTGCAGGTTGTCCGCGCTCGAACCAACGCCGACAGCCTTTTCATACAGCAGGCGGCCGTGCGCGCCCTCGTTCTGCGCCAGATCGGTGAACAGGTTGGCAACGTCCAGATTGCCTTCCTTGCGGGCTTTTTCTGCAAAGAACAGATATTTATTGCGCGCCATCGACTCACCGCTGAATGCCGCCAACAGATTCTGCTCCGTACGTGTTCCTTTCAAGCTCATGGTAATTCCTCCTATTGCTGATATTTATTACCTGATGATAACTCCTATCATTTCCTTGCAATCATTATACTACCAATTTGGTGTTTTTACGAATAATGTAACATAACTGTAACATAGTTGTACAATACGCAACAAGAGGAACGGGACACCGGGCGCTTACCGGACGTGCTTTCGCCCGGCAAGCAATTCTTTAGCGCCGATGCACAGTAAAAACAGGCCGAATGCGCGCCGCAGCCAGCCGGTATCCATGTGTGCGGCCAGCAGCGCGGCCAGCACGGAAGCGGGCAGGCCGGCCAGCACGCACCAGCGCACCGCGCGCCCCTCGATCAGGCCGCGTTTGGCGTGGCCCATCAGCGCGGCCGGGGCGCATGCGAGAAAGTATGCCAGATTGACCCCGGCGGCCTGATACTGACCGAAGCCCGCGCACAGCGTCAGATAGAGCATCAGCAGCGAGCCGCCGCCCACCCCGCAGCCGGACAGCACGCCGGTCAGCAGACCGACTGCGGCGGCGATGCCCGCGCTCACAGCAGCAGCACGGCGCGTACACCGCCGTACAGCAGCAGCAGGCCGAATGCACGCCGCAGCCAGACCGTATCGACCCGGCCGAGCGCGCGTCCTGCAATCCAGCCGCCTACGGCACCGCCCGCGAGATACGGCCATGCCGCAGCCAGATCCAGCCCGCCCCGCATCCAATAGATGAGGGCGGACAGCGCGCTGAGCGGAAAAATCACCGCGACCGAGGTGGCGAACGCGCGCCGTTCCTCCACATGGCACCAGCCGCACAGCAGCGGCACGAGGAACAACCCGCCGCCTGCGCCGAAAAAGCCGTTGGCCGCGCCCGCCAGCGCGCCGGTCACGGCGAATTTGAGTTTATCGTCCATGGAAACAGCCCTCCGGGGATAGCTTGCGCCCGGCGGGCGCGCTTTATGCGCGCGCCCCTTGTCAGGCGGGGCACGGCTGCGGTATAATAGGCGCAGACCGGCCGCAATGCGCCGGAAGGGAAAGGGGGCGCAACCGGTGCAAAGTCTGGAAGAACGTCTGCGGGGCTATGCGCCGCTGTGGGGACATTGGCATCCGGAACAGCGCATTTACCGCAGCGGCAGCTGCTGCGTCTACACCCTGTCCGGCGGGCAGGAGGCACAGGGCTTTGCCTGCGTGGTCAAAGTGGTCACCATCCTCGGGCAGGGTGAGCAGGCGGAGCGCCAGCTCGCGGATGCGCGGCAGGAGGTCGCCGCGCTCGAGCGGCTGCGCGGCTGCGCGCAGGTGGTGACCGTTTACGACGACGCATGCTTTGCTATCCGGGAGCAGGGCGAGACGGTCGGCTGGGATGTGCTGCTGCGCATGGAACGTCTGGACTGCGTGGCCGAGCTGCTGCACGAGGAACAGGCGTTGCCGCCGTCCGCGGTGCAGACGTTAGCGGCCGATATCGCTGCGGCGCTGGCCGCCGCGCACCGCGCCGGGCTGATCCACCGGGATGTCAAGCCGGCCAACCTGTACCGCACGCCCGAGGGGCGCTTTCAGCTGGGCGACTTTGGCGTTGCCCGGCGCTGCCGCGCCGGTATGCTGCAAACCATGACCGGTACCACGGCTTATATGGCGCCCGAGGTCGCGCGGGGCGAGGGGTACGACGCCCGTGCCGACCTGTACTCGCTGGGTGTTGTGCTTTACCAATTGCTCAACCGCGGACAGCTGCCGCTGATGGAGGAGGACACCCCCTTTGCCGCGCGCGAGGAGGCAGTGCGCCGCCGTTGGCAGGGCGCCAAGCTGCCGCCGCCCCCGGAGGGCAGCCGGCGGCTGAAACGGATCGTGCTGCGCTGCTGCCAGCCGCAGCCGCAACGCCGTTACGCGTCGGCGGATGAACTGCTGCGCGCGCTCCAAGGCCAACCGCCGCGCGGCTGGAAGGCTGTGGCCGCAGCCGGCTGGGTCTGTGCGGCGCTGGCCGCCGTGCTGCTGGGCGTGCCCCGGCTGTCCGCTCCGTCGGTTGCGACCGAACTGGCCTCCGTCGCCCCGGCGCAGGGGCCGCGGTATGCGGTCGTGCAGGCTACGATGACATGGGATGAGGCGCGCGTTTATTGTGAGGCGCGCGGCGGCCATCTGGCGACCGTCACCAGTCAGCAGCAGATGGACACGATCACCGCGCTGCTCGAGCAGAATGGGCTGGAAACGGTCTGGCTGGGTGCGAACAACTATACCAGCAGCGGCGGCTTCCAATGGGTTACGGGCGAACCGTTCGAGTTTGCGGCGTGGGGCATCGGCGAGCCTAATAACGAGGGCGGACAGGAGCACTATCTGATGATGTATCACAAGGAAGGGCAGGGCTGGGTTTGGAACGACTCGGTTTCCAACGGCACGACGGTGTTTGACGCGGCGCACTGCGGCTTTGTCTGCCAGTGGGATGACGGCGATGGATCGGGCGGCTGAGGTCTCGCGGTGCGAGGCGGTTGCGGATGTGCTCGCACTGCTGCAGGACGGCGACGGCTGGGCCGAGCCGTGGCAGGCGTTCTTTTCGGGGCTGCTGGATGCGTCCGGGCTGGGGTATGCCCGGTTTGCCGCCCGCTGTGGGCTGAGCAAAAATACGGTCAAGCGCTGGCGGCTGCAAGGCGGCGCGCCCAAAAGCCGCGATACCTATATCAAGGTTGGGTTCGGCGCAGCCATGCCGCCGCAGGCGGTCAGCGATATGCTGTCGCGGTATGGCGGCTACTGCGGGCTGAACCCGCGCGACCCGTTTGACGCCTGCTGTGTGTTCTGCTTGCAGCGGCGGGCGCAGGGGGATGTGCGGTACGACTATGCTGCCGCAGAGGCGCTTTACCGCCGCCTGCTGGCCGGACAGGGCACGGGCGGTCCCTCCAACCTGACCACCACCCGGCTGATGGCGCGGCTGTCGGCGGTGGAGACGGAGCAGGGGCTGGGTGTGTTTTTGCAGGCGTTCGGCGCAGAACTGACCGGACGCAAGCAAAAGCTGGAGCGGTATCTGGACGAATACCTGACCGTGCACCGGTTGGAGGCCGCGCGTGACGGCGGCGGCAGTGTGCACAGCCTTGGGCTGCCGCCGTGGGCGGAAAAGCAGCTGTCCTTACTGCGCTGCCACGGCATCGTGCCGCGCCGCCGCAGCCTGACCGCGCTCGGCCTGCACCTGAATATGACGCTGGAGGAATTGGACGTGCTGCTGCATTATGCCGGTATGGAGCCGCTGCGGGCGCGCGACCGGTTGGAATGTGTGCTGATCTATGCCTTGCAGCAGCTGGCGCTCACCCATCCTGAGCTGGCACTGGGCAACGCGACAGCGCTGCTCGCGGTAACGCGCGATGCCAGGACGCGGCAGCGCTGTACCGAGCTGGCACGCGAATACTGGCAGGCGGGCTACCGCAGTGAGGACGGCGACGTGGAAAGCGTCGCCGGGTATGTGCGGCATGTGATTGAACAGATGGAACTGGACGAAGCGGACGAGCTGCTCGGCCTGCTCTGAACATACGCGGCCACCCATTGAGGGTGGCCGCGTATGCTATGGGCGGGGGCAATTGACGGAAAACTGCATCAAACAGCATGATATACTCCCGATAAGATCAAATACGGGACTGCTCGGCGCACCGGGCGCCCCCCCAAGGGACGGGAGCATCATGCCTATACAGAAAACACTGATCGAACACCTGCTGTACCCGGCGATGGAGCGCATCAAGGGCAACCGCACGCGGGCCTATCTGGCTGGGCTGCAGCAAACCCAGCACCTGCCGCCCGACAAGCTGCGCGCGTTGCAAGAGGACAAGCTGCGTATACTGCTGCGCGCCTGCATTGCGGGCGTGCCCGCCTACCGTGGATTGGGCATCACCGAAGCAGACATCGAACGCGACCCGTGGGCTGCACTGCGTGCCGTGCCCATCCTGACAAAGGCCGATTTCCAGCACACGTCCGCGCGCTACTGCAATGCACAATATGACCCTGCGCAGCGCATCCCCAATGTCACCGGCGGCTCGACCGGCGAGCCGGTGCGCTTTTATATGGATCGCTGCACGGTCGAGCATTATGAGGCCGCACGCTGGCGCGGGTTGTCATGGTACGGCATCACGCCGGGCAGCCGCAGCGTCATGCTGTGGGGCAACCCGATCGAGCTGCGGCAAAACCAGCAGTTTACATCACGCTGCAAAGACCGTTTTCTCAAGAACCGCGCTATCCTGTCCGCCTACGACCTGTCTGCAGACAAAACGGCATATTACGTCCGTTTTCTCAACCGCTACCGACCGGAATACCTGTACGGCTACGCGACCGCGCTGGACGCCTTCGCGCAGCTGCTCCTGCCCATGCGCGACCGGCTGCGCGTGCAGCCCAAGGCGGTGGTATCGACTTCAGAGACGCTCGACGACAGCCAGCGCGCACGATTGCAAACGGTGTTCGGCTGCCCGGTGGTGAACGAATACGGCGCGCGCGACGCGGGCATCCTCGCCTATGAATGCCCATGCGGGCGTTTGCACCTGTCCGCTGAAAATGTGCTGCTGGAAATCGTCGACCCGATCACCCTGCGGCCGGTCGAGCCCGGACAGAGCGGGCTGGTCGTTACGACCGACCTCAACAACCTGGCCATGCCGCGCCTGCGCTATCTGCTGGGTGACACGGCCACCCTGTCGATCGAGTCCGCCTGCCCGTGCGGTGTGACGCTGCCCATGCTGCGCAGTCTGGACGGACGGGAGGACGCACTGTTCCTGCTGCCGGATGGCAGACTGGTACACGGCAACTTCGCCAACCAGCTGGTGCGCAAGTACCCGGCGATCCGGCAGTTCCAGCTGGTGCAGACCGACCCGCGGCATGCCGAACTGCGCCTGGTGCCGGGGGATGGCTTTGATGCGGCGCAGGCGGAAGCCTTCCGGCAGGATGTGGCGGCGTTTCTGCCGGGGGTAGCAGTGCGCACGGAGACGGTGTGCCGCATCCAGCCGTCAGGCTCGGGCAAGGTGCGGTGCTCCATCCGGACGTTTGCGCTGGATGCGGAGGTAGCAAAGGGGCGTACCATATAGAATATCTGGGGTGTTTGGCAGGGTTCGGAAGTGCTGAAAAGTTTTTTGCAAAAAGGTGTTGACAAAACAGGGGAAGGGTAGTATACTAATCAAGCTGCTTCCGAGAGGGAGCGGCGCGGGTCGAAAAAGAATGGAAAGAAACGAAAAAAGTTCTTGACAAACCGCTT
>NZ_CALWUN010000021.1 GCF_944384735.1 uncultured Agathobaculum sp.
ACGTTCGACCACCTGATGCACCACCTCGGCAAGCAGGGGATTGGCAAAACGCCCGCCAAGGAAGAACTGATCTCCGGCCTGGGCACCATCTATCCCATGCCCGGCGGCCTGAAGGAAAACGTCCGCTGGTTCTGCGGCGAGCAGGTGTTCGTCCAGCAGAGTGAGGGCGAAAAAAAGGTCTATGAAACGCTGCGAAAATACGCCAAGCGCGTGAAGGGCGGCCGGTCGCTGCCGTTTCTTGTCGATGTGCTCAATTGTGAAAACGGCTGCATCGACGGCCCGGCGATCGAAGAGTCCAAGCGCGGCGATGACTCCATGCTATACGCGATCAACCAGTACAAGGCCGAGCATCAGACCAAGGGCAAGGGTCTGTGGAGCAGCAAAAAAAGCTGTGCCGCGCGGCTGCGCATGCTCAACCGCGCCTTCTCCAAGCTCAAGCTGGAAGATTTCATCCGGCACTACACCGACCGCTCGCAGGAAAACCAGTTCCTCGTCCCGCAGGATACGCAGGTACAGCAAATTTTCCGCATGATGGAAAAACACACGCGGGAAGATCAAACGATCAACTGCGGCGCCTGCGGCTACGCGACCTGCCGCGAAATGGCACAAGCGATTTTCAACCACTGCAACATCCCACAGGGCTGCATCCACTATATCAAGCATATGGTGGAAGCAGACAAGGAAGAGATGCAGCGCATTTCGGATGACATTCAGGCCAAGAACCGGCTCATCCACGGCATGGTGCAGGATGCCAACGGCCAATTTGATATGCTGATGGGCTCCATTGCGAGCATGGCTGAGCAGAACGCCAACACGGCAGATGAAAGCGTCGGCATCAACGAATCCATGCATCAGGTCGTCGAGTGCACCACGCAGATGACCGATGTGCTCGACCAGATCCACAACCTGTTGTATGCGCTGGAACAGAATAACAACGGCATTGAGCGGGTCGCCAGCAACACGCACCTGCTTGCGCTCAACGCCTCGGTCGAGGCCGCGCGTGCCGGGGCGGCCGGCAAGGGCTTTGCGGTCGTAGCGAACGAGGTGCGCTCGCTCAGCCAGTCCACACAGGAAACCGCACGGGAGAGCAACCGGAACAAGGATCAGATCAGCGCTGTGCTCAACCTGATCACGCAAGACGTGGAACAGCTGCGTGAGATCGCGCTGAACGTCAACGAACGGCTGGGCAACCTCGCGGCCAGCAATGAGGAAATCGCGGCTGCGGCGCAGCAGATCAAGGGCGCGACCGACCATCTGCACGCGCACTTCCAAAAGCTCAACCAGATGGAGTGAGCATCCGCCGGTACCGCTGTGCCATCCCTCCCAACAGAAAAATCCCCGCTGCCCACACGCCATGCGTGCGGGCAGTGGGGATTTCACATCGGTGACCTTCACAGTGACCACAGACAACGACCGTATCTCTGCGGCATACTGCCTCCATTTGTTTTCATACCAAGCCTTCCTCGCACTGCCTCTGCCCCGCGGGTACCAGCTGCCGGACGCAGCACCGTCCCCTGCCGGTTTCCTTGGCCCGGTACAGCATCTGGTCTGTTTCCGTATACAGCTGCTGATAAGAATAGTTGGGCCGTGTGCAGATACACACGCCCACGCTGCATCGGACACCCAGCGGCTGTCCCTGCCACGCGACCGTCCCCAGCTGTTCCACCAGCCGCTGCCCTAAGGCGACCGCCTGTGCCACCGTCATCGGGCGGTCATACAGCACCGCAAATTCGTCCCCGCCGATCCGTCCCAGACCTGCCGCGTCCGGAAAAACGCAGCGCATCGCTTCCGCCGTCTCCACCAGCACATGATCCCCGCAGGGGTGTCCATAACGGTCGTTGACCTGCTTGAATTTATCCAGATCCACCAGGAACAAGGCCAACCCGCCGATCCGCCCCGTTTGCCCCAGTCCTTGCAGCACCTGATCGGCCCAGCATTCCACCGTCGTCTTGTTGAGTAGCCCGGTCAGCGGGTCGCGTTGCACCAGCTCCTGCAATTTGGTGTTGATCTCCATGATCTGCTTGTTCTGCCGGAGCGCAACCGTGGTATGATATGCGAGGGCAAGGGATACCGTCAGGGATACCACAAAGGTGATCGTCAGGTTGAGCCTGCTTCCCGCATCCAGCAGCGGCGCCATCACCGCGCGGAACAGCAGATAGCTTGCCGCGAACTGCACCACGCTGCACCAAGGCGGCAACTGGATGAACATCGCCAGGGCAAGCAGCGCGGTCGTCAGCACTGTCGTCCCCGCAGCCGGGTCGCGGTACAAATCGTAGGCGTTCAGCCCGATATGCCATACCAAAATCAGCACGGTCACAGTATATTGCGCACCCCACTGGACGCATACCGGGGCGCGCTGCAGCGTACGGCGCAGCGCCAGCCATACTGCCGCCACGCCGAGCAGCACACAGTACATGGCAAAGTAAAAGCGGTTGTTCCATGTCCCAAGGCCGGACCGCGATAGGAACACGACCCGTACCAGATTAAAAATCTCCACTGCGAAAATGATCGCGCAGATGATCCGCATGGAAAAGTCGTTTTTGCGCACCGATTCCTGCAGGAACTCCTGCCGGATATCCGCAGGAAGCCGCAGACCGAGGCGCAATTGATGACGGAACAGGCTGCCAAGTTGATGCATCGTGAAAATCCCCCTTTGGAAATGGTTCGTCGCGCAGCAAAGCCGCATACCCGCGCGTTTTGGGTCGCGCTGCGGGCACCATAGCGCGTTCTGGTCCTCATCCGATCTGGATATCCGGCCAACAGCAGATCCCCACCTCCAGTGACACGGGACAGGTCAGGTGAAAATCCGCATAACGGCAGAACCAGCATTGCTTGCCCTCTGTCGGCAGATGCCCCTTCCGCGGGGTAAAGGCCGGACAGCTTTGACGCGGCCACACGCTGCCGCCCGGCTTTGGGGCAGGCAGAATCTCCTGCCGGTCATAATATCCCTTCTGGTCGTACCGCATGGTCAGACCCCCTTCAGCAAGCATTGGATTTCATGCTGCTTCCATTGTACAAATTAGCGCGCAATTAAAAAGCGGTTGTTCAGAATCTGCTGTAATCTGTGCAAAGTTTGCGCCCTGTTTGGAATGCCGGCACAGCAATATCGTGCCGGCAAAAAAGCGCCTGCCGCAACGCAAAACACTGCGGCAGGCGCCTTTTTGAACCGTTACTTCACAGGATCAGCTTTAACTGGAACCAGCCGTCTGTCAGCGCAAACTGGCACACAGCATCGTTTCTCTGGCAGAAAGCTGAAATGGACTGCACGCCCAGCCCATGCCCCTTTGCCTCTGCCACGGGCAGACCCCGCACATCAAAGGTCACCTTCTTGTCGCAGGGGTTGGCGATTTCCAGCATGATGCCCGGATTGCCCACCATTTTGCAGCGGATCTCCCGCTTGGCCGGGGGCAGTCCCGCGTTTGCATGGATGGCGTTTTCCAGCGCGTTGGCCAGCACGATCGCCAGTTCCCCCTCGTCCACCGGCAGTTCATCCGGCAAGGCGATCTTGGCCGTCACCCGGATGCCCTGCTGCTTGGCCTGCTTGAAATAGGAGGAAAACACCGCGTCCAGCACCGGCGGGCGGCACCACCGGATCGGCTGCTGGTCGTCCAGCCGCTGCTGGGCGGTGTCGAGAAAGGCCAGCGCCGTTTCCCTGTCCCCCCGCGCGACCAGTTCGGTGACTGTGTGCAGCTGGTGGCGCAAATCATGACGCAGGATGCGGATGCCGTTTTCGACCTCCTGCACCTTCTGCATTTTCTCTTGCAGCGCAGCGATCTGCACCATCAGCAGCGCATCGCTTTGCCGCTCCATCTGCACGCGGTACTGGATGAGCAGCCCCTTGAATACCGCCCAGTATACAATCAGCATCGGGATAAGCCCCGTGTAGATATAAACCCGCTGCGGCAGGTTGTCAAGATAGTTGTCCGGCCAGGCCGCCATGAAGATCAGATAGGCGCAGAACGCACAGGGGATCAGGGTCAGCACACCCCAGCGGGCCGGCACCAGCTTGATCAGCGCCCGGAGGGGCTGTCGCAGGAACCGCCATTCCAGATAGATGACCGTGCAATAGAACGCGCACAGCAGCAGCATGTGCAGCCATCTGTTCAAACCGAGATGCCCGGCCAGCACGCGGATCATGGACGCGGCCAGCAGGGACAACAAAATCTGCGTGACATAGTTAAATACCGCCTGCGCGGGCGTATCGTTAGCCGCCCAATAGGTAATCAATATCGCGGGCACCGAAATGGTAAAGTAGAACAGCCGCAAAAGCAGCAGCTCCCCACCGAGCCACAGCAGCGTGGCGCTGACCGCAATCGACCACACACTGTAAACCGCCAGAATGCCCAGCAGCTTTTTGTGCCCAAACCGGAATTCCGTCAGGCTTGCCATCATGCCCAATGTCATGATCGTCAGGACAAATGCGCGGAAAGTAAAAAACGATACATCTGTCACGGTGCTCCCCCCTTCCTGCTCATGCCGTCCCGGCTGTCTCCGCCGCTGCCAGCCACCCAAGCCGCAGCGCGCCCCTGTTCCGGCTGCATGCAGCGATACGGCTGTCTCGCGCAGCGAGCGCAAATTATGCGCAAATCGCTACAAATCATGCGCAACATGCGCGTTTTGCAGCCGTTTACATAATGAACATAGCATGAAACGGGAAGCATGTCAAGCTAAGGTCTTGCGCCGGCCCATCCGCGCCGATTGACACCGCAAGCAGCCGGACACGGGATGGCAAAAGGACCGACCGGTCCACGCTTTGCCATCAGCAAAACAGGCCACCGTGCGGATACCAGAGGGCCGTCCGCACCTTGTCCGATACGAAGGACACTGTGCTGATTTGGATGGGGTGGGCGCACTGCCTAACGCGAAGCACGAACCCTACCGGCACACAAAAGCGGCGCGGCATATGCCGCGCCGCTTTGTTGAGCCGATTTTACCCCATGCGGGTCAAACGCCCTGCATGGCGGCTATTATCGCACCGCGCTGCCGTCCAGATCGCCGTTGCCGTCCGTCTCCAGATAGGAGAGGTCGTCGCGCACATACAGCAGCACATCCGGCTGGTAGCTTTCTAGATACTCATAGATGGATTTCTCCGTATAATACCGGAAATCCAGACTGCGCATTTCGTCGAACGAGGTATACAGGATGGTTTCCAGCGCGTTGGTGAACGAGTCGCCCACCACCAGCACATCGGGCAGCGCCGGACGATCGGTGCGGATGGTGGTTTCCGCGATGTCGCCGCCCATGTAGTAGGCATATACCTCCCGGTCGGCCTCGCTGTACACCGTTGGCTCCACCGGCACGCCGTTATCCTCGCGCGTGAACGGGATTGGCTCGGCCAGCACGGCGGTATAGAGCGGGTCGTCCGTTTGGAACAAGCCGTACAGCTGGCGGTTGCGCGAACCGAGGAACGCGGTATCGACCGGGGTGATCGTCAGGTCCTCCGTAACAGACGCGGTGCAGCCATGCGCGTTGACCGCTTCCATCACGCGCAGATAGGTCTCATACGCGCCGTACAGATTGTAATGGTGGTCGGTCGTGCTGTAAAACCGCGCGCGGTCTGCCAGCAGGTACGGCGCCATATCGAGGAAGTCGATGCCGCGCGCGGCCAGGCTGTCGCCAAACCGGTCGGTCAGCGCCGTATCCCGGAAGCCGGAGTCCTTGAGATACGGCGGGTACTGGTCGCGGAACGCGCTGCTCTGCTCCGGCAGCCCAACATACAGGAACAGAATCCCCCGCTCCTGACAGCAGCGGTTGAGCCGGTCGAGCATGTCCAGCTCGCACGCCATTGCGTCCGCATCCTGATCGACCTGCGACCCGTAATAGGGCAGCAGCACCCCTTCGGTGACCACCGTTTCCCCGACCACCGGGCTGTGCAGCGCCAAATCCTTGCGGATGTTCCACCGGATCAGCCGGGTGCGCTGGGGAAAGTGGTCGCTGATATAGGCCTCTACCTGCGGGAAATAGCTGCCGTCCAACACCTGCCCCATATCAAAGGCCGGGAACTCCGCCAGCGTGCGGTTTTCATAGTAGGAATACGCCTGCGGCTTTTGCACCAGCATCGCAGCCGGCAGCAGCAGGAGCGCGCCGCAGAAAAGCAGGATTTTGATTGCATGCTTCATTGCCACACCGCCCCCTGTCAGAACCGGAAATAGATAAACGGGTTATAGCTGCTGCCCAGCAGCGACATCACACACAGGATAAACAGCACGCCCAGCAGCGGATTGCTGAGCAGGGCAAACACCCTGCCCTTTGCCAGCCGCGGATAGAGGGGCGCGGACAGCACCACGCCGCACAGCAGGTACGGCCAGAAGCGCATCAGATACTCCACGATGAGCGGGTCGACTGTCCGGCTCGGGGTGAACATGACGCGCAGATAGCCGAGCGCATAGGACAGCGAATCACTGCGGAACAGCACCCAGCCAATCACGATGAAAAACAGCGCGTACAAGTGGGTGAGCGCGCGCGGCATACGGTCGAGGTATTGGGCGACCGCGTATTTCTCTATAATCAGCAGCACACCGAAATACAGCCCCCACGCCAAAAACGTGAAGTTCGCACCATGCCAGAACCCGGTCAGCCCCCAGATGACCAGCAGGTTGCAGATATGCCGTCCGGCTGAGCAGCGGTTGCCGCCCAGCGGGATATACACATAGTCCCGGAACCAGCTGGACAGCGAGATATGCCAGCGGCGCCAGAATTCGGTCACCGAGCGGCTGATGTAGGGATAGTTGAAATTCTCCAGAAACCGGAAGCCGAACATTTTACCCAGCCCGATGGCCATATCCGAATAACCGGAAAAGTCATAGTAAATTTGCAGCGTATAGGCCACCGCGCCAAACCATGACAGCAGAAACGTCAGTTCCCCGGTCGGAAGAAGGAATATCCCGTCCGCAATCTGTGCAAACACATTGAAAGCAAAACCTTTTTGGAAAGGCCGTACACAAACCGGTCGATGCCCTCGGAAAAGGCCGCGGCCTGATGCGTGCGCCCGGCAAGCTGCTGGTCGACGTCGTGATAGCGCACGATCGGCCCGGCGATCAGCTGCGGGAACATCGCCACATACAGCGCCAGGGAAAACGGGTTTTTCTGCGGCCAGACATCCCTGCGGTACACGTCAATGACATAGCTGAGCGTCTGGAACGTGTAAAACGAAATGCCGATCGGCATGACGATATCGGCCGACGGCAGCGCCGTATGCAGCAGGCTGTTTGCCGTTGTGATAAAGAAATTGAGATACTTGAACACACCGAGCATCGCGACGTTGAACAGCACGCATAGCGCAAGCCACGCTTTTTTATACGGGCTGCGCATCAGCAGGCCGAACAGGTAGTTGACCAGGATAGACAGGAGCAGCAACACGATCAGCCGCGGCTCACCGTAAAAATAGAAAAACAGGCTGAACGCCAGCAGCACGCCGTTGCGCGCTGCCAGAAAGCGCTGCGGCACAATATAATAGCAAAGCAGCACTGCCGGCAGGAAAAAGAAAAGAAAAATCAAACTGCTGAATACCATACCGTCTTTCACGCCCCTGTCCCTATTTTACCATCCTCAACCGGCCGTTTTTCCGCAAAATCACCCGCACCTTGCCGCAACGCCGGCGCCGGGTGGCCAGTTGTTCCCCATTGTCCGCAATATGTAAAGCGTACAATAATTTGTCAATAGATACAATATCGGTTTGCCACAAATCGCCGGCGGATTCCGCCGGGTCTGTCGGACAAATTGCGCAAAAAAAACATCCTTCCCGCCGCTGCACAGCTGCAGCGCACGGGAAGGATGTCCCCCATTCGTTATGATTCTATTTTGGGTGGTATTGCGCCGGTCATTCGGCCGCACTCACATGGTAAGCCGTGATGTGGTGATAGGGCTCGCCCGCGCGCAGCACGACGGACGGGAAATCCGCGTGATGGATGGCATCCGGCCATGCCTGCGTTTCCAGACAGAACGCCGAGCGCGGGCCGTAGCTTGCGCCGCCCTTGCCGGGATAGCCGTCCAGATAGTTGGCGGTATACAGCTGCAGGCCGGGCTGGGTGGTGTAGCATTCCAATGCCAGCCCGCCGCCGACCGCCTTGGCCACCAGCCCCAGCGGGGATACTGGCTCATGCCGCAGCACAAAGTTGTGGTCATAGCCGTTGCCCAGCGTCAGCTGCGGATGCCCCATTGCGATGCCTTGCAGCAGGTCGCGCGACGCGCGCAAGTCGAACGCCGTGCCCTCGACCGGGATGAGCGTGCCGGTCGGCGTGCTGTCCGCGTCGGTCTCGGTGATCGCGTCGGCAAAAACCTGCACCTGCTGCCCCTCGAGTGAACCGGCCGCATGGCCGCACAGGTTGAAATAGCTGTGGTTGGTCAGGTTGCACAGCGTATCGGCGTCGCTCTCGGCCTGATAGTCGATCGCCAGCGTGCCGTCCTCAATCAGCGAGTAGGTCACCTGTACGCGCAACGTACCGGGGAAGCCCTCCTCCCCGTCCGGGCTGACATGGGTCAGCACCAGCGTGCCGTCCTGCTCCTGCGCCTGCCAGACCGCGCGGTCGAAGCCGCGCAGGCCGCCGTGCAGGCAGTTCGGGCCATTGTTGGCCGCCAGCGGATAATGCACGCCGTTCAGGTCGAACGCCGCGCCGCCAATGCGGTTGGCCACGCGCCCGACCAGCGCGCCCAGATACTTGTCCTGCGACTGGTAGGACGCCAGATCGTCGTACCCGAGCACGATATCGCGGCTGCCGTCCGGCGCGGGGACGACAAAGCTGCGCAGCACGCCGCCGTAGGTCAGCACCTGTGCGCTGTACGCGCCGGCGCGCAGCGTCCACTGGTCGACGGCTATGCCGTCGTCCGTTACGCCAAAGGGCTGTTTCGTCAATTCTGCCATTGCTTACACCTGCCTTAAGAACCGGAGGAACGCTTCCTTGCCCTCGTCGGTGCGCGCGTACACGCCCGCGTGCTCGAGCACCTTGGCAAAGACCAGCCCGGTCTCCTTATACACGATATCGAGCGCGTTGTCCGCAGTGATGTCGTACTTGCCGCGGAAATCCTCCGCCCATGCCGCGTGCGACGCGGTCAGCGGGTCAGCGGTCAGGTCGCCGCCCGCGGCCAGCTTTTCCGCGACCGCTGCCAGCTCAGCCTTCAGACGGGCAGGCAGCACGGCCAGACCCATGACCTCGATCAGGCCGATATTCTCCTTCTTGATGTGGTGCAGCTCGGCGTGCGGGTGGTACAGGCCGAGCGGATGCTCCTCGGTCGTCAGGTTGTTGCGCAGCACGAGATCCAGTTCAAAGTCGTCGCCGCGGCGGCGCGCGATCGGCGTGATCGTGTTGTGCGGCTCGCCGTTGGTCTCGGCGAGGATGACGGCCGCCTCATCGGTGTAGCCGCGCCAGCTGGTCAGGATTTTGTCCGCCAGCTCGATCAGGCGCTGCGGGTCGGCAGCGGTCAGGCGCACGACCGACATCGGCCATTTGACGATGCCTGCCTGCACGTCCTCAAAGCCCGGGAAGGTGAACGGTGTCTCGACCGGCGCCTTTTCCATTGCGAACGTATAGCGTCCGCCCTGGAAATGGTCGTGCGCGAGGATGGAGCCGCCCACGATGGGCAAATCGGCGTTCGAGCCGACGAAATAGTGCGGGAACTGGCCGACGAAGTCGAGCAGCTTGCCGAAGCACGCCTTGTCGATCTTCATCGGGGTATGTACGGCGTTGAAGCAGATACAGTGCTCGTTATAGTACACATAGGGCGAATACTGCAGGAACCACTGCGAGCCGTTGATCGTGATGGGCACGACGCGGTGGTTCTGGCGGGCGGGGTGGTTGACCCGGCCGGCGTAACCCTCATTCTCCGCGCACAGCAGGCAGCGCGGGTAGGCCGAGGCAGGCAGGTTGCGCGCCGCCGCAATGGCCTTGGGGTCCTTCTCCGGCTTGGACAGGTTGATCGTGATGTCCAGCTCGCCGTACTCGGTCGGCGCCTTCCACTGCACATCCTTGGCGATGCGGTCGCGGCGGATGTAGTTGGTATCCTGACTGAACTTGTAGTACCAGTCGGTCGCCTTTTCCGGGCTTTCCGAACGCAGGCTCTGGAAGGTGTCGATCACCTGTGCCGGACGGGGCGTCAGGGCGCCCATCAGCGCGGTATCGAACAGGTCGCGGTAGACGACCGAGTCTTCCTCCAACACGCCGCGCTCGTGCGCGTCGTCCATCAACACGCCTAATACGGCGGGCAGGTCAATCTCGCCGGACACGTCCACCTCCGGCTGGGTATAGCTGTCCAATTTGAGCACGGCCAGAATGGCGTTTACCGCCCACGTCTGCTCACAAGGCTCGATCAGCCCTTTTTGCAGCGCATATTCCACCAGTTGGGTAATTGCCAGATCGCGTTCCATGCTCAGCCCTCCGTATAGCCGTTGGGATGGTCCTTATGCCATGCCCATGCAGACGCCACAATGGTGGACAGGTCGTTATACTGCGGCTTCCAGCCGAGCACCTTGACCGCCTTGTCCGACGACGCGATCAGCTGTGCCGGGTCGCCCGCGCGGCGCTCCGCCATCTTCGCCGGGATCGGGTGGCCGGTGACCTCGCGCGCCACGTCGATGACCTCCTTGACCGTGAAGCCCACGCCGTTGCCGAGGTTAAAGACGTTGTTTTCGCCGCCGTCCATCAGGTAGTCGAGCGCGAGGATGTGCGCCTGCGCCAGATCGGTGACGTGGATATAATCGCGGATGCAGGTGCCGTCCTTGGTCGGGTAATCGTCGCCGAACACGCTGACCTGCTCGCGCTGGCCGAGCGGCACCTGCAGGATGATCGGGATGAGGTGGGTCTCCGGGTTATGCGCCTCGCCGATCTTGCCCGACGCGTGCGCGCCGCAGGCATTGAAGTAACGCAGCGCAACGTAGTGCAGGCCGTGCGCACGGGATACCCAGCCCATCATGTGCTCCATGTCGAGCTTGGTCTGGCCGTAGCAGTTGGTCGGCTCGGTCTTGTCGTCCTCGAGAATCGGCACGCGCTCGGGCTCGCCGTAGGTCGCGGCGGTCGAGGAAAAGACGATCTTATCCACGCCGTGGTCGACCATCGAGCGCAGCAGCACCATCGTGCCGTGCAGGTTGTTGTCGTAATACTTGAGCGGGTCGGACATGGACTCGCCGACCTGCGAGGAAGCCGCGAAATGGATAACGCCGTCGATCTTCTCCGCCTCGAACAGCGCGTCCATCCCCGCCTTGTCGCGGATGTCCACCTCATAGAACTTTGCCTTGGGGTGCACCGCCGCGCGGAAGCCGGTTTGCAGGTTATCCGCCACAACGACCTCACGCCCCGCGTCGATCAGTTCATACACCGTATGCGAGCCGATGTAACCGGCGCCGCCCAATACCAAAATAGCCATCGTTCAATATGCCCCTTTCTAAAAACGCGATTGCTTGCAGGTTACGACCAGAGCACCGTACCGCCGACCGGACGGATGCGCAGCACATGGCAGCAGCCCGCGCCCAGCGCGCCCTCGACCTCACTGCGGAACGCCGACAGGATATCCAGCGGCACAAACGCCTGAATGGTGCCTGCAAAGCCGCCGCCATGCACGCGGCAGGCGCCGCGGCCGCCCAGCGCGCGCTGCGCAACGGTCAGCGCGACGGCCATGTCCTGATGCTGCACCGCGCCCGCGGGCGTGATGTTCTGCAGCAGCTCCCACGAGGAGCGTCCGGACTCGTTGACCAGTGCAAGGAAGGTATCCATATTGCCGGCAGCCAGCGCGTCAGCCTGCTTGACCACGCGCTCATTGTCCGCGAGGAAGTGGAACGCGCGCAGCACCGCGCGGTCGCCCACCGCCTTGCGCAGTGCGGGCAGGTCGCGCAGCAGGTCAGCTTCGCTGACCTCGCGCAGCACTTCCTTGCCGAAGTGCGCCGCGACAGCCCGCATCTCCTGCGGTACCGCGGCGTATTCATCGGTCAGGTCGGCGTGGTCTGCGCCCGAGTCGATGATGCACAGCGCATAGCCGAGGCTGTCCAGATCGACCTGCAGGGCGCGCACGACGGGCGCCGCCGGGTCGGCAAAATCGATCGTCACCGCGCCGCCGACCGACGATGCCGTCTGGTCCATCAGGCCGCAGGGCTTGCCGAAGTGGATGTTTTCCGCCTTCTGACCCATCTGCGCGATGGTGACCGGGTCGATCGCGTCGCTGCAGAACAGGTGGTTCTCGATCACGCCGAGCAGCACCTCGCACGCCGCCGAGGACGACAGGCCCGAGCCGGGCAGCACGCTCGAAGTGGCGTACACGTCAAAGCCCCGGACGGTGTAGCCGCGCTCGGCCGCCTGTGCCGCCATGCCGCGCACCAGCGCCGCCGTGCTTTCCTTTTCCTCCTCCTTGGGGTCGAGCGTATCCAGCTCGACCTCGACCATCGGCCAGCCCTCCGACTGGAAGCGGATGGTGCCGGTGCCGTTGACCGCCACGCAGGCGATAAAGTCCAGGTCGACCGCGCCCGCCAGCACGCGGCCGTGCTGATGGTCGGTGTGGTTGCCGCCGATCTCGGTGCGGCCGGGCGCCGAGCACAGCACCACGGGGATCTCCTCATCCACACCAAAGCTCTGCTGGAACCCATCCAGCAGCTTGGCGATACGCTGCTTTGCCGCGTCCAGATCGTCATACAGCAGATGGGACAGCGCTTCGTTCATCTCGCCGCCGGCCAGCGCGCGGCGGACATCACCCAGTTTTTGCATAATTCCCTCACTCCTTCTTCCCCGTCCAGCCGGGGCACTCCGTTTGCATACTCTGACACTTCTTTGGGGACGACGTTGCAAAAGCCGCTGCAAAGCAGGCTGGAGGCCTCCATATTTGCCTTGCAGCGGCTTTCCGCATTATAAAAGTTTAGGTTTACTTCTTCTGCACATACTTCAGGCAGTCCAGCATAACGGCTACCAGAATGATGATACCGGAGAATACAAACTGCAGGTTGGTGTCGATACCGAGGGTGGTCAGCGAGTACGTCAGCGCGGTGAAGATGAATACACCGACAACGACGCCCGAAATCTTACCGATACCGCCGGTAAACGAGATACCGCCGACGACGCACGCCGCGATGGCATCCATTTCCCAGCCCTGGCCGTAAGCCGCCGAACCGGAGCCGACCATGCGGATGCACTCCAGCCAGGCGCCGAAGCCGTACAGGATGCCGGCCAGGATGAAGGCGCCGACCGTGACCCAGAATACCGAGATACCGGAAACGGCTGCGGACTCCGGGTTGCCGCCTACGGCGTACAGGTTCTTACCGAATGTGGTCTTGTTCCAGATGAACCAGACGATGACCACCACGGCAACCGCCCACAGGATGATCGTGGGGAAGTTGTTGATGCGCGGGATGATCATGCTCGGGATGTTGGGGTCGATCGCACCGAAGGACACGCCCTTGGTGGAATAGGTGACCAGACCGAAGATGACCAGCATGTTAGCCATGGTCGAAATGAAGGGGTGCATCTTGAATTTCGCGGTGAAGAAGCCGGCGATCGTGGTGAACACGGTGCACAGCACGATGCACACGATCAGCGCCAGCAGCACGCGCGCGAGTGCGGGCAGGCTGGTGAAATCAAAGATATGACCAAACACCGAACCGGTGTTGATGCCCTGATGCATGACGATGGTGGCCGCCGTCATGCCCATGCCGACCATACGGCCGATGGACAGGTCGGTACCGGCCAGCAGGATCAGGCCCGCAACGCCGAGTGCAAGGAACATACGCGGCGAAGCCTGCTGCAGAATGTTCAGCACGTTGTTGACCGTCAGCAGCTGGACGTTCTTGACCAGCGGCGTGATGATGCACAGCGCGATGAAGATGATGATAATGGCGATGTACAGGCCGTTCTTCAGCAGGAAGTCACGGCGGTTGAAGGTGTACTTATAGTTCTCCCACTTCTGCGCCATGGTCTCGCCAAAGGTGAACTTGGACATGCGCAGCAGGTCGATCAGGTGGTACTTGTGGTCGAACGCGGCATGCTGCCGGTCCTTGACCTGCTGCAAATCCTTTTCCCGGCGCATCTTCGCGTCGAACAGGCGGTTTTTATGGACGTACTTTTCGTCCTTGATCTCCTGCGCGTCGCTCAGCTTGGAAAGCGTGGTCTGATGCTCCTGATTGAGCTTGGCGACCGCCGAGCGGTAGTTTTCTTCCGCCAGCACCTTTTCCTGACGGCAGCTTGCCACGACCGTCTGAAAATACTCTGTGTCGTAATGCGCCTTGAGGTAGCGCTCCGCGTCCGCGATCAGCTTGGCGACCTCGTCCTTGTTGCGCGCCTCGACCGCCTTGGCCTGCTCCAGCGCCGTCTGCAGTTCCTGCATCCGGACGGTCTTTTCCTGCGCGGTGTAGATCTTGTCGCGCTTGAGGCTGTCGATGGCGCTCTGGATCTCGATCACCTTGTCGGTGCCGTCCGCACGCAGGGCGTTGATCTTATCCTGAATATTGCCGACGTAATCGTCGATCGGCCGGCGAAGCTGCACTTCCTGCTCGGCCGTGAGGATTTTTGTACTTGTTGATGCCATAAGCAATTCTCCTACTTACAGGTATTTTGCGCTCAGGCGCAAAAGCTCTTCCTGATCGGTCTCTTTGGTGTTGACAATGCCGGAGAGATGCCCGTTGGACATAACGCCGATACGGTTGGTGATGCCGAGGATCTCGGGCATTTCGGAAGAGACGACGATGATGGTTTTGCCCTGCTTGGCCATTTTGATGATGAGGTCGTAGATCTCATACTTTGCGCCGACGTCGATGCCGCGCGTGGGTTCGTCCATCATAAAAATCTGGGGCTCGCGCTCGAGCCACTTGCCGAAGATGACCTTCTGCTGGTTGCCGCCCGACAGGCTGGAGATCATATCGTCCGGACCCATGCACTTGGTGTGCATGATTTTGATTTCCTTGTTGGTCGCCTTGACCATCTTGGTATCGGACAGGGCAATGCCGGACTTATACTGCTCCAGATTGGCGATCGTCGTATTGAAGGTCAGGTCGCACTTGAGGAACAGGCCGTTCGCCTTGCGCTCCTCGGTGATCAGCGCGAAGCCATGTTCAATCGCCTCGCGGGCGCTGCCAAAGTTCATCAGGCGGTTTTTGAAGTAGACGCGCCCCGCCGCGCGCGTGCGCACGCCGAAAATCGTTTCGAGCAGCTCGGTACGCCCGGCGCCCACCAGGCCGTACAGGCCGAAGATCTCGCCCTCCCTGACGTCGAAGGTGACGTCCTGCAGGTAAGGCGCGTACTTGGTGGACAGGTGCTGCACCGACAGGATCGGGTCGCCCGGCGTGTTGTCCACCGGCGGGAAACGGCTTTCGAGCGAACGGCCGACCATCGCGGCGATCAGCTCGTTCATGTTGGTTTCCGTCGACGGCTTGGTCATGACCAGATTGCCGTCGCGAAGCACCGAGATCTCATCGCAGATCTCGAAAATCTCATCCATCTTATGCGAGATGTAGATCAGGGCGATACCCTGCGCCTTGAGCATCCGCATCATTTCAAAGAGCTTGTCGACCTCCTGCACCGTCAGCGAGGAGGTGGGCTCATCCAGCACGATTACCTGCGAGTTGTAGGAAATCGCCTTGGCGATCTCACACATCTGCCGCTGGGAAACGGACATGTTCCGCATGGGCTGGGTCAGGTTGACCGTCATGCCCAGCTTGCGGAACAGTTCCGAAGCTTTCTTTTTCATCCTGCCTTCGTCGACCATACCCACGGAATTGGTGGGATAGCGGCCAAGGAACAGGTTATCAATCACATTGCGCTCCAGACACTGGTTCAGTTCCTGATGCACCATGGCGATCCCGTTCTCCAAAGCGTCCTTCGGGCCGGAAAAGCTGATTTCCTTGCCATTGAGGAAGATCTTGCCTTCGTCCTTCTGATAGGTGCCGAACAGGCACTTCATCATCGTCGATTTACCGGCGCCGTTTTCGCCCATCAGCCCCATGACCGTGCCGCGCTTGACATCCAAGTTGATGTGGTCGAGCACGCGGTTACGGCCGAAGGACTTGCTCATGCCGCGGATTGACAGGACAATATCGTTTTTTGCATCTGCCATTCTCGTTACTCCCGTTTATGCAATATTGACCGGTTTGGACGGGCCGCGCCGGCCCATCCCTGCTTGCTGAAAACGCAACAGGGAGAAGTCCTTCTTCCGCATGGAGAATCGCTTCCCCTAAGACGGAGAATTCCTCCTCCCTGATGGCATTCGCTATGACTTATTGTTCGGCTGATACACAGCCTGCGTCCGGATTACTGGTTGAGCAGGGCGGTGTAGGAAGCAGCGTTGTCGGTCTTCACCATGTTGATGGCGAAAGCGTCGTATGCGCTCGGATTGCTCAGGCGGTTGGTGATGTTGGCCTCGGTCTGGCCGTCGCCGCCGATGTACTCGACCTTCAGGTTGAGCAGGTCGTCGTAGTTCTGGAGCAGCGGCTGGTAAGTAGCGCTCAGGAAGTTATCCGCCGCGTTGTAGATGTTCAGCCATACGCTCTTCTCCGGGTGCGCGGAAGCATCCAGCTGGTTGCCGACAGGCCCGTAAACCTTGGTGGAGTCGGTGAACTCGGTGTAGTTGTCCGCCGTAACCGCTACGTTCAGGGCGTAGTAGGAGCGGGCCGCCTCGTCGTAGTAGTAAACGTCGTCGGTCAGCACGTTGCCGGCGTCATCCTCGGTGCCGATGCCGGTGTCGATGTCCACGCCGTCCAGCGCGTTGCGCAGTACGCGCAGGGTCAGGTAAGCCTGTACGTCAGCGTGCTGGCTGATGGTGCCACCGTAGCCCTCTGCGATCGCCGCAACCGCGTCAGCGTTTGCGTCGTAGCCGAAGGTCGGGACCTTGTTGGACTTGGACCATGCGTTGAACATGGACATGCCCATGCCGTCGTTGTTGGAGGCAACGATGTCGATCTGGTCGCCGAAGGAGGAAGCCCAAGTGCCGATCGCGTTACCCGCGGTAGCAGCGTCCCAGGTCGCGCCGGCGGAGTTCTTCATCTCCTGCGAAGCGAGCTCGCGGACGATGTAGGTCTTGCCGTTGACTTCCAGGTTGCCGTCCTGTACAGCGGTCGCCGAGCCGTCAGCGTTGCTGCCGACCGGATCGCTGATGATCGCGCCGTCCTTCTCGACCGCCGTGCCGAGCGCAGCGCGGACGCCGCGGGTACGGGCGATGGAGTCGTTATGGCCGATATCGCCGATGGCGAGGACGTAGCCGATGATGCCGTCGCCGTTGCGGTCGATGGTGTCAATATTCGCCTTGACATAGTCGAGGATCATGGTACCCTGCAGCTCAGCGCCCTGATTGGCGTCGAAGCCGACATAGTAGGTATTGTCGTTAAACTGCAGCGCAGACATATCCAGCTCGCCGGTAGAGCTGTTGGACGGCTGACGGTTGAACCAAACCAGCGGCTTATCCTTGTTGGCGACCTCTGCGGTCTCGGAGGTGCCGCCCTGATCGTCCGTCGCCGGCGCATCGTTGCCACCCGAAGAGCAGGCTGCGAGGCTGAATACCATAGCACCTGCCAGTGCCAGAGCGAGTAATCTTTTCTTCATAGTGATTCTCCTTTTCTCCTTTTTCTCTCAGAAGGGAGGGACTCTCCAGACCGCCCTTCCTCTTGTTTTTCATTGTACAGGAAGCAGTTCGGAAAAACAAGGTGAAAAATCACTGTAGAGGGAGAAATTTTTATGGAAACCTGCGTGTGCCTCCAAATTTTCCAGCAGCTAAAATGTGCAGATTGCACAATTTAATCCAAGTCAAAGGCGAACAGCACCTTCTGGCTGTCCTCTTCGAACAGGTTCTCCCGGTCGACGATCTGCGTCGAGGTATCCACGATGCGCGCCAGCTCGCCGGTCTGCCCGCTCAGCAGCCGGTAGGCGCTCTCCACGCCGAGATAGCCCATGGCGTACGGGTTCTGCACGACCAGCGCGTCCACCGTGCCCTCCTGCAGGGCGTCCACGGTGGCGACGTTGGAGTCGAACCCCACCAGGAACACGCTGTCCGCCAGCCCCAGCTGCTCGACCGCGCGGGCGGCGCCCACGCTGGTCGGCTCGTTGAAGGCGATGAGCACGTTGATTTCGGGGTGCTCCCGCAGCAGCGCCGCGGTGTCGGCCTTGGCGTACTCCGCCTCGGCCAGCGTGTTGATGACGCTGACAATCTCGGCGCGGCCGCTTGCCGTCAGCACCTCGCGCGCGCCGCGCTCGCGCTCCTGCCCGTTGGCGCTGCTGATATCATAATTGACGACCCCTACCCGCAGCGTCCCGTCCACCCGGTCGAGCGCCGCCTGCGCCGCCATCTGGCCGGCGGCGTAGTTATCCGTGCCGATGTAGGTGCTGACCGCGTCGGACGCGACGTTGCTGTCAATGGCAACGATCTTGACCCCCGCCCTGGAGGCGGCGTCGATCGCGACGGCGTTGTTTTCGTAGTCGATGGCGGAAAACACGATCGCCTGCGCACCCGCGCGCACCGCCTCATCGACCATCTGGTTCTGCGCAGCGTAGTCCTCCTCGGCGTCCGGGCCGGTGATGGACAGCGTCAGGTTGTATTCGGTCGCGGCGGCCTCCGCCCCGGCAAACACCGACAGCCAGAACTCGGTCTCGGTCGATTTGACCACGAGCGCGACCGTATGCTGCTGGGCATAGTCCGTGCCGCCCGCGCAGCCGGACAGCAGGCAGAGCAGCGCCGCGCACGCGGCCGCTCCCCTATTTCGTCTCATAGTCCCCCTCCTGTATCTTGGGCATGCGGATCTCGACGCAGGTGCCCTCGTCCGGTTCGCTGGTGATGTGCAGCCCGTACTGCCTGCCGAAGTAGATTTGCAGCCGGTCGTTGACGTTGCGGATGCCGATGCCCGTCCGGTCCTGCTGCCCCTGCTTGAGCACGGTGCGGATCATCTCCTCGCTCATGCCGACGCCATTGTCACGCACGGTGAACACAATGTCCTGCCCGTCCTGCCGCACCTGCACGGTGATGCAGCCCTCGTCGACCAACAAATCCAGGCCGTGGTTGATGGCGTTTTCGATGATCGGCTGCAGCGTGATCTTGTTGCAGTAGTATTCCAGACAGGCTGGGTCGACGTCAAACTGATAGGTGAACTGGTTCTTATAACGGTATTTCTGGATTTGCAGGTAGCTCTCCGCGTGCTCGATCTCCTTGGCGATCGGGATCAGCTCATGCCCCTTGCTGATGCTGATGCGGAACAGCCGCGCCAGTGCATGGATCATTTTGACCGCGTCGGCGTTGCGCCCCTGCTCGCACATCCAAGCGATCGAATCCAGCGTGTTATAGAGGAAATGCGGGTTGATCTGCGCCTGCAGGGCCTTCAGCTCGGTCTTGCGCAGGTTGACCTCCTCCTCGCGCACCGTGGTCATCAGCTGCTGGATACGCCCCACCATGTGCTCAAACGAGCCGGACAGCTCCTGCACCTCGCGCGTGCCGCCGACCGGGCGGTAGGTGAAGTGGTCGGCATCGCTCTCAAAGCGCTCCATCGCCCCGGCCAGCCCGCGCAGCGGACGCGCCAGCAGGCGGGACAGCAGCACGCTGATCAGCACCGCGGCCGCCAGCAGCACGGCAAACAGCGACAGCGACAGGCGGAGCATCTCCTGAAAGCTGCGGTTGACCAGCTCGTCGACATAGCTGACGCCCACGACGCGCCAATCGCTGCCCGCCACACTGGTGAGCGAGTAGATGACCGTATCGTCGGCGTAAGAGCCATCCTCCAGCGCGGCCAGCGCGGTCGTGTCCTCAGCCTTGAGCCCGGCGTATAGCAGCTGCTGCTGCGGATGGTAAATGATATTGCCCTGCTTGTCCATCAGGAAGCAGTAACCGCGCTGGCCGATACTCACCGTATTGATATGGTCGGAAATATTGGAAAAACTCAGGTCGAGCGACACCCATGCAGTCTGGTTACCCGATACCAGCGGGATGGTCATGGTGACCACCCATGGATAGTACCCCTCGAACAGGCTTTCCACATGCGGCGCGGTCATATAAGCCCCGCCCGCGCTGCGCGCCCGCTCCAGATCGAACGACAGGTTCTGGTAGACCGGCTCGCGCGGCTCGTGGCCCAGGCACCAGCAGTCGAGCAGCTTGCCGGAGGGCGAGTAGCCTGTCACCGCCACCACATCCGGGCGGAAGGTCAGAAAGGCGTTGAGCAGCCGGTCGCGGTTTTCCGCGCTCTCCATCATGGACTGCTCCACCACCGTCATGGCCTGCCTCATGCCTTGCAGATAGGTGCCGACCGTGCTGGACACCTGCGAAACCGCCTGCGCGCTGCTGGTCAGCGCGCCCTGCACCATGGCGCTGCGGTACCGGTTGAGGAAAAACAGCATGCAGCAGCACAGGATGACCGCCACCACGCCGACCACCATCGAGACAAGGATGGTGGTGATTCGCAGCCCTGTGCGGGATACGCCCGCCTTCAAGCGCCCTCACCCGCCCTTTCGCGGTCCAGCCGGCGGCGCATCATGCTGGGCGACTCCCCGCAGTATTTCTTAAAGCAGTAGCTGAAATAATGCTGGTCGACATAGCCGCACCGCTGGGCGATCTCCTGTATCTTGAGCGGCGAGGACATCAGCAACTCGCGGGCAGCTTCCATCCGCTTGCGGATCAGGATGGTGATAAAGGTCTCGCCCGTGTACTTTTTGATACAGGTCGACAGATGGTTGGGGCTGACCGTCAGCATGCCGCTGAGCGATACCAGCGACAGGTCGGCATCCATATAGTGCTGGTTGATCGCGTCCATCGCGCGCTTGCACAGCAGCTCGCCCCCTTTGACGGCGGGCGCCAGATCGCTGATGAACTGCACGCCGCCCTCGGCCCGGTCGCCCTGCCGCAGCGCCTCCATCGCCTCTCGGTAGGCGTCGTGCAGCGCGGTCAGCGCGCGCGTGGCGCGGCCGACCCCGATGCGGCAGCGGCGGCCAAGCACGCGCCCGGCCATCTGGACAATCTCGTCGGCCAGGATATGCAGGTATTTCTCCAAATCCGCCGGGCTGCCCAACAGCACGGAAATGACCTTGCCCGAGGCAAAAAAATGCGCGCCGCGCAGGTATTTGGCCGCCAGCCGGTCGACCGACGCGACAAACGACGGCGCGGTGCAGTTGCCGCCGTCCGTCTCCAGCAATGTGGACACCATGACCACATAGTACGGCCGCTCGTCCACATCCCGCAGCAGACCGCACTGGCGCGCATAGGATTTCAGGCGCGGCTCGCTGTCCGGCTCGGTGTATTCGTCCAGCACCAGCGGCATGAGCATGGCCGTTTGCATGTCCAGCCCGCCCGGGCTGGACGACGCCTGCCGGAACATGGCAAACTGCGCGTCAATCTTCTGCCGGATGTTCTGCAGTTCCCGGCTCAGCCCCTCCATCGTCAGCGGCTTGAGCATATAGCTGATGATATTGTACTGGATCGCCTGTTTGGCGTATTCAAAATCATCATACCCGCTGAGGAAGGCGATATTGGTCGCCGGACGGATCTCCCGCACCTGCCGCGCCAGCTCGATGCCCGAAATAAACGGCATGCGGATGTCGGTCAGCAGCAGGTCGGGCTCGTACTCCTCAACCATTTGCAATGCGTCCAGCCCGTTGCTGGCGCTGCCCACCAGACGGAAGCCATAATCCTCCCACGGGATCATGGTGCACATCGCTTCCCTCAATTCGTCCTCATCATCCGCGACGATCACGGAATATACTGTCTTTGCGGCCATACTGGTATCCGCCCCTTCCTTGCAAGGTGGTATGGCAGGTGCGCGCGGCGCACCGCCCGCGACGGCAGCCCGCCATCACGTTCCTGTGCATATTATACCGAATCACACCCGCCAGCGCAAAACATTTTCTGTGCGCGGCACGCGCGCCCGCTCTCAGGGCACCACGCACACCGCCCAGGCATAGCATGGAATGACCGCTTTCCCTGCCGGAAATGCGGCCAAATCCACCGATTCGGGACTGATCAAATGGACTCACAACCCTTTTTCACCCTATCCGCGCTGGACGAAGGCGCCGAGGCGCGCGTGCGCGCGCTGCACCTTTCGGGCGGCATGCGGCGACGGCTGCAGGATCTCGGGCTGGTCGCGGGCACGCGCGTCACATGCCTGCAGCGCGCCTGCTCGGGCGACCCGACCGCCTACCGCATCCGCGGCGCGGTGATCGCGCTGCGCACGGACGATACGGCGCGCATTGAGATCGGGGGTGCGCCGTGAGCGCGCCCCGCACCCCGGTCGTGGCGCTGATGGGCAACCCCAACGTCGGCAAATCGACCGTGTTCAACGCGCTGACCGGCGCGCGCCAGCACACCGGCAACTGGAGCGGCAAGACCGTTTCCGGCGCGCGCGGCACCATGCGCTGCGACGGGCAGGCCGTCGCGCTGGTCGACCTGCCGGGCACCTACTCGCTGCGCCCCCGCTCGGAGGAGGAGCGCATTGCGCGCGCCTTCCTCGCCGCAGGCGAGGCGGACGCGGTCGTGCTCGTCGCGGACGCGACCTGTCTGGAACGCAACCTGATCCTGATTTTGCAGACGCTCGAGCTGCTGCCGCGCGCGGTCGTCTGCCTCAACCTGATGGATGAAGCGCGCAAAAAGCGCATCCGCATTGATACGGATGCGCTGGCAAAGGAGCTTGGCGTGCCGGTCGTGCCGTGCGTGGCGCGGCGCGGGCGCGGGCTTGCCCAGCTGACGCAGGCGGTCGCGCGCGTGCTGGACGGCCGCATCACCCCGCAGCCGGCCGTCATCCGCTATCCGGCTGAAATCGAGGCCGCGGTGCGGGCGGTTGGCCTGCCACGCGCCGCCGCGCTGGACGCGCTGGCGTCCTGCCCGCCGGCAGGCATGACTGCACAGCGCCTGGACGACCTGACCACAGCCGCCGCCGCGCTGCGCGCCGAGGAGGTTGCGCTCACCTGCGTGCGCGTCCCCGCCGACGCGGACGCGCGCGACCGCCGCATCGACCGGGTGGTGCTCAGCCGCCGGTTTGGGCTGCCGCTCATGCTGCTGCTGCTCGCGGCGGTGTTCTACATCACGCTGTCCGGCGCGAACGTACCCAGCGCGTGGCTGGGCGCGCACCTGCTCGGGCTGGCGGCACCCCTCGCCGCCGCACTGACCGCGCTCGGTCTGCCGCCCGCCGCCGTCGCGCTGCTGGTCGACGGCGTGTGGCAGGTGCTTGCCACCGTCGTGTCGGTCATGCTGCCGCCAATGGCGATCTTCTTCCCGCTGTTTACGCTTTTGGAGGACGCGGGCTACCTGCCGCGCGTCGCATTCCAGCTCGACCACGCGTTCCGCCGCGCCCACGCCTGCGGCAAGCAGAGCCTGACCATGTGCATGGGTCTTGGCTGCAACGCCTGCGGTGTGACCGGCTGCCGCATTATCGATTCGCCGCGCGAGCGGCTGATCGCCATGCTGACCAACGTATTCGCGCCCTGCAACGGGCGCTTCCCGCTGCTGATCTTCCTGTGCTCCGCGTTTTTCGCCGGCAGCGCGGCGGGCGGCGCATTGATGCTGACCGCCGTGATCGCGGGGTGCGTGCTGCTGACGCTCGGCGTCTCGCGGCTGCTGAGCGCGACCGTCCTGCGGGGCATGCCGTCCTCCTTCACCCTTGAGCTGCCGCCCTACCGTGCGCCGCAGCTCGGGCAGGTCATTGTGCGCAGCGTGTTTGACCGGACGCTGTTCGTGCTTGGCCGCGCGGCGGCGGTCGCCGCGCCCGCGGGCGCGGTGATCTGGCTGCTGGCCAACATCCAGTTTGGCGGCGCGTCCCTGTTCACCCAGCTGACCCTGCTGCTCGACCCCATGGGCCGTCTGCTGGGCTTGGATGGCGTGATCCTGCTGGCCTTTGTCCTCGCCTTCCCGGCAAACGAGCTGGTGATGCCGCTGATCGTGATGGGCTATCTCGCCACCGGCACGCTGACCGACATCAGCGACCTTGCCGCCTTCCATACCCTGCTGGCCGCCAACGGCTGGACGGCCTGCACCGCGCTGTGCACGCTGCTGTTCTCGGTGGCGCACTGGCCATGCTCGACCACCTGTCTGACCATCTGGAAGGAAACGCGCAGCGCGCGCTGGACGCTCGCCGCCCTTGCGCTGCCGACCGCCTGCGGCATCGTGCTCTGCCTTGCCGCGCACGGCGTTTGTGCACTGCTCGGCCTTGCCTGAGCGCGGCGGCAGGCTCAAAAAATCCGGGCACAAATGCTGCCATGGGGCGGGTTCCGGGGCTATCGCATCGCGAAGCCCCGGAACCCGCCCCATTTCCGCGCAAAGCGGCAAATCGCCCTTGATTCCCATCTGCATCACCGGCTTGTCCCCTCCCTCACCGTGATATGACGTGTGTCATTCCTCCTTGCGCCAAAACGCGGTACACTACAATCAAGTAGAGAGTAAAAATTGAAAAGGAGGAAACCATCATGTCATTGGTTTATTCAGACGGCAAGGAATTCCACATTGATCTGCAGAAGGGCGACGTCGGCCGCTACGCGATCCTGCCGGGCGACCCCGGCCGGTGCGAGAAAATCGCGCAGTATCTGGACAACCCGCGCAAGATCGCGGAAAAGCGCGAATACGTTACCTATGTCGGCGAGCTGTTGGGTGAAAAGGTCGCCGTCACCTCGACCGGCATCGGCGGCCCGTCCGCCTCGATCGCGATGGAGGAGCTGGTGCACTGCGGCGTGGATACCTTTATCCGTGTCGGCACGTCGGGCGGCATGCAGCCTGAGGTCTGCGGCGGCGACCTGATCATCGCCACGGGCGCCATCCGTGCCGAGGGCACGACATGCGAGTACGTCCCGATCGAGTATCCGGCGGTCGCAAACTACGAGGTCGTCAAGGCGCTCGAGGCCGCGGCCAACAAGATGCAGGCGAAGTATCATGTCGGCGTTGTGCAGAGCAAGGACAACTTCTACGGTCAGCACAGCCCGGAGAGCATGCCCTGCCATGCATGGCTGACCAAGCGCTGGGAGGCGTGGAAGGCCTGCGGCGCGCTCGCGTCCGAGATGGAGTCGGCCGCGCTGTTCATCACGGCCAGCGTGCGCCGTGTGCGCATGGGCACGGTACTGCTCGTGCTGGCCAACCAGACCCGCCGCGAGATGGGCCTGCAGGACGTGGCGGTGTACGACACCGAGCTGGCGGTCAAGACCGCGGTCGCCGGTATCCGCGAACTGATCGAGAGCGACCGGAAGAAATAATCCCCCCAAGGCAGCAGAAAGCCGCCGCAAACCTTTTGGTTTGCGGCGGCTTTTTTGTCACGTCATGGGTTGATCAGCATTTCGCCCGTCGCGATCTTGGCGAGCGCATCCCGGCTTTCGATGTAATAGCAGTTGGATCGCTTGGATAGGATGTTCAGTGCGCACATCTGCTTGATGATGCGCAGCAGGTGGCGGTAGCTGGTGTTGAGCGCGTCGGCGCAGTCGGTCATCTGCAGGGTGAACAGGTGGTCGGAGGCGTTGAGCAGGATGAACTGCGCCAGCCGTACCTCGAGCGGGTCGAGCAGCGTGGTCGAGTAACGCCCCTCGTTGTTCATCTTGCTGGCCAGCATCTCGCAGATGTTACGCACAAAGGTCAGGTCGCCCAGCGGGTCGTTCCGGTACCGGTTCAGGTTGATGGCGATGCACAGCACGTCCGACATCGCCTTGACGTTGAACTTGAGCGGCTTGCCGAACAGCGAAGACGTCTCGCCGACCAGCGTCTGGTGCTGGGTGAAGGAGACACAGTTGTTCTTCTCGCTCGAGGTATAGGAAAAGCAGATGGTCTTGCCGCTCATGACGAAAAACAGGTAGTCCGACGGCACGCCCGCCGTGACCAGATATTCATTGCGTTCAAAGGAGACAAGGTCGGAAATGGCATAGATGTCCAAGGTCATGTACTCCGTCAGCCGCTGCGCCTCGATCAGCTGCCGTTTCCGGACGAGATTATCCAGTATCTTCAAGCCCACCGCTCCCTTTCCCCAAAAATGAAGCGCTTTTGATGATAGAGCCACTATAGCATATTCACTACAAAAAAATCAATATATACCGCTTTCGTTTGTGATATGTGACACAGGTCATTTTGAGGACGTGTGCAAGATGTTACATTTAAGGCAGTTCAAGCGCAAACTTTTTGAAAGGAGCATACAAAATGAGTGGACAAGAGAAAAAGAGAAAAAGAGAAAAGGATTGAGTAAAGCGCTTCGGATTTTTTATGGTGCGGGCGACTGCGGCTACACACTTGCCTGTAATGTGGAGACCTACTTCTTCAGCTTCTTCCTGACGAACATGGCCCAGTATTCGATGGGCACGATCTCCGTGCTGACAACGGTCATCAGCGTTGTATGCGCGGTGCTCGTCGGCGTTGCGGGCGGCATCATCAACAGCAGCAAGCCGATGAAATGGGGCCGCTACCGCTCGTGGCTGGTCGTCATCCCGTGGCTGATCCCGCTGATCTACCCGTTCCAGTTCGTCAAGATCGGCGACGGCGTGGTTTCCGGCCTGATCATCATGGCGGCCGCCATCATCAGCCACACGCTGTGGCAGTTCCCCTATGGCGCGAGCATCTCGATGATCAGCGTCGCGGGCAAGACGCAGGAGGAGCGCGCGCAGCTGTCCTCGACCCGCGCGATGTGGAACAGCTTTTCCAAGGTCATCTTCTCGGTGGTCGGCGTGCCGCTGGCTGGCCTGTTCGCCGGCATCCTCGGCACCAAAAACCAGTATGCGGGCGTGGCGTTCTGCCTCGGCCTTGCCATGGTGATCGGCTACTACGCACATTTCCGCATGTTCGACGGCTATGAAGAAAAGGAGACCGCGAGCACCGCGCAGAAGGCGCAGTCCAAGGAAAAGACCAGCCTGAAGGACTTGGCCGTTTCCCTGATCCAGAACCCCCGCTGGTCGCGCTGCTGATCGCCTGCATCGCGCCCTATGTTTACGTTTTCGTCACCTCCGGCATTGCGATCTACTACTTCGACTACGTCGTCAACCAGAGCGGCATGCTCTCCATTTACATCATGATCTCCAGCTTCGTCAGCATCCTCGGCTCGTACCTGTGCAAAAAGCTGGTGCGCGCGCTGACCGCCCGCAAGACCTTCCTGTTCGCGCTGCTGTTCATGGCGGCCTGCTCGGGCGCGGCCTTCCTGCGGTACGAGCACATGTATGAGGTCATCGTACTGATGAGCCTGGTGCAGCTGGGCTTTGGCATCATCATTGCCAGCCAGCCGATGCTGTACTCCGACGTCATCATCTTCAACGAATGGAAAACCGGCAAGAACGCCGCTGGCTGGATCACCGGCCTGCAGATGGTGCCGCTCAACGTCGGCATCGTCTCGCGCGGCATCATCATCTCCGCATGCCTGGCGCTGGCCAACTTCGACCCCAACAACGTGCTCGACGTTGTGCCGCCCGAGCTGAAAACCGGCATCTGCGTGGCCTTTATGATCATCCCCGGCATCGTGCTGCTGGCGGGCGCGCTGATCTTCGGCTTTGGCTTCCGTCTGACCAAGGACAAGGTCGAGCAGCATCTGCTATGATACCATTCGCCATCTGAACCCGGCACGGCATCCCCGCCGGGTTCCATTTGAAAAGAGGGACGACCATGCAATATTATGTGAAAGATTTCGGCGCGCAAGGCGACGGCACGGCCAACGACGCCGCTGCCATTCAGGCAGCCATTGACGCTTGCGCGGCGGCGGGCGGCGGACGTGTTGTGCTGGAGAGCGGCCATACCTATTACTCCAGTTCGATCATCCTCAAGCCGGGCGTCGACCTGCATCTGGAGCGCGGCAGCGTGCTCAAGGCGCACAGCGATCTAGAAACCTATTTCCATCCAAACGGCGGCGCCAAGGACGACGGCGTCGACCGTGTCGGCACGCCGGTCACGCTCAAGCCGTCCTATGCGTTCATCTACGCCAAGGACGCAGACCATATCGCCATCTCGGGTGCGGGCGCGATCGACGGCAACGCCTATGCGTTTGTCGGACGGGTCAGCCAGTATTACGTCACAGGCGACTTTTACCCCCGTCCGACGCTGATCTATGTCGAGCACTGCAACCACATTTCCTTTACCGATGTGATCATGCGCAACGCACCGTTCTGGACGCTGCATCCGGCTGGCTGCGACGACGTGCTGATCTCGCAGATCCGCATCCTCAATGATCTTGATGTCGCCAATTCCGACGGCATCGACCCCGACCATTCCTCGAACGTGCGCATTCTGGGCTGCCATATCACCTGCGCGGATGACTGCATCTGCCTGAAATCCTCGGCAGGCAACATGGAATACGGCCCGTGCCGCAATATTGTGATCGCCAACTGCACGCTGACCTCGACCTCGGCCGCCATCAAGATCGGCACCGAGGGCACGGGTGATTTCGAAAATGTCGTGGTGGATAACTGCGTGATTTCGGATTCCAACCGTGGCCTGTCCATTCAGATCCGCGACGGCGGTCATGTCAAAAACGTGTCGTTCTCCAACATTATCATCGGTACGCGCCGCTTTGCCGACTGCTGGTGGGGCTGCGCCGAGCCGATCACGATCACCACGCACAACCGCGATGACAACACCGCCTCCGGCCACATTTCGGGCATCCGTTTCCGCAACATCACCTGCGACAGCGAAAACGGCGTGCTGCTTTCCGGCCGGGACGACAACCACATCGAGGATGTGCTGTTCGACAATGTGCAGATCACGGTACGCGCCAAAAGCAAATGGGAGCGCGGTTTGTACGACCTGCGCCCAGGCATCCGCCAGACCATCGAGCACATCCCGAGTGCGGGCTTCTATATGCGCCGCGCGGATGATGTGACGCTGCGCAACTGCCGTGTCCGCTTTGCCGGCGGGCAGCTGGACGATTTCGGCGAAGCGGTGCGCTGCGAAGATTGCCAGAATGTCAAGCTCGAGCAGTTTGACGGCAAAGCTGCGCGTCCCGGTCTGGAAGATATCATCCTCTGACCCGCGCCGCACCTGCGAAGGAGAAAGTACGATGAAAACTTTTATCAACGATGATTTTCTGCTGAAAAGCGAGGCGGCGCGCATCCTTTATCACGAGCATGCGGCCAAAATGCCGATCTTCGACTACCACTGCCACCTCAACCCGCAGGAGATCTATGAGAATGTGCGCTTTGACGACATCGCGCACGCATGGCTGGGCGGCGACCACTACAAGTGGCGCGTCATGCGCGCCAACGCAGTGCCCGAGCGCTGCATCACAGGCGACGCGCCCGGCCGTGAGAAGTTCGGCCGCTTCGCCGAGGTCATGCCCCGCCTGGTCGGCAACCCGATCTACCACTGGTCGCACCTCGAGCTGCTGTGCTTCTTCGGCATCGACGACCTGCTCGACCCGACGACTGCGGACGCGATCTGGGACAAGGCCAATGCCAAGCTGCAAAGCCCGGCGGGGGCATCGCGTGCCCTCATTCAGCAGAGCAACGTGCGTGCGCTGTGCACGACCGACGACCCGGCGGACGATCTTCATTGGCACAAGGCGCTCGCGGCGGATGCTTCGTTCGATGTGCGCGTGCTGCCGACCTTCCGCCCGGAAAAGGCGCTCAACATCGTTGACCCCGGCTATCCCGCCTATCTGGAAAAGCTGGGCGCGGCAGCGGACGTGACCATCCGCACGACCGACGACCTCAAGCAGGCGCTGGTGCAGCGCATCGCGTTCTTCGCGGACGCGGGCTGCCGCCTGTCCGACCACTCGTTCGGCTCGCCCGACTTCACAGTCTGGGACGAGGCCGCGGCGGAAGAAGCCATGCGCAAGGCGCTGACGGGCGAGACGCCGACCGATCATGAGGCCGCGGCCTACCAGTCGCTGATGATGGACTTCCTCGGCGCGCAGTATGCCGACCGCGATTGGGCGATGCAGCTGCACATGGGCGCCATCCGCAACCTGAACACCAAGCTGTACCGCGCGCTCGGCGCGGACGTCGGCGGTGACGCCATCGGCGACCCGATCGCGGCCGCGTCGCTGGCCGCCCTGCTCGACCGCATGGCCGCGCGCAACAAACTGCCCAAGACCATCCTGTACACGCTCAACGCCGCCGATAACGACAAGCTGATCGCGACCGCAGGCTGTTTCCAGGACGAGACCGCCGCAGGCAAAATCCAGTTCGGCTCGGCCTGGTGGTTCAACGACCACTATGACGGCATGGTTGCCCAGCTTAAGAGCCTTGCCAACATCGGCGTGCTCAGCCGCTTTGTCGGCATGCTGACCGACTCGCGCTCGTTCCTGTCCTACCCGCGCCACGAGTACTTCCGCCGCATCCTGTGCAACCTGATCGGCGGCTGGGTCGAGGACGGCATGGCGCCGGCCGATTACGGCCTGCTCGGCAGCATGGTGGAGGATATCTGCTTCAATAATGTTTGGAAATATATCGGTTTGAATCGATAACAAGGAGGAACCCCCCTGTATGAAACTGTCATTCCGTTGGTATGGCGAGTCCGACCCGGTCTCGCTGGAATATATTTCGCAAATCCCGGGCATGCGCTCGATCGTGTCCGCCGTTTATGACGTAAAGCCGGGCGAGGTCTGGCCGGAGGAGAGCCTTGCCAAGATGAAGGAGCAATGCGAGGCACACGGGCTGATCTTCGACGTGGTCGAATCCATTCCGGTGTCCGAGGATATCAAACTCGGTACGGATAAGCGCGACGCGCACATCGAGGCGTACTGCGAGAACGTCCGCCGCTGCGCCAAGTACGGCGTCAAATGCGTGACGTACAACTTCATGCCGGTCTTTGACTGGACGCGCACCCAGCTGGACAAGAAGGCGCCGGACGGCTCGACCAGCCTTGTCATGTACTGGGACCAGATGAAGGGCCTCGATCCCTTGAAGGACGACATCAACCTGCCCGGCTGGGACGCCAGCTACACGCAGGATCAGGTGCGCGACCTGATCCGTGCCTACGGCGAGCTGGGCGAGGAAGGCCTGTGGAAGAACATCGAGGTATTCCTCAAGAAGGTCATCCCGGTCGCCGAGGAGTGCGGCATCGTCATGGCGCTGCATCCGGACGACCCCCCGTACCCGATTTTCGGCCTGCCGCGCGTCATCACCAACGAGCAGAACCTTGACCGCTATCTGTCTATTGTCGATTCGCCGTCCAACACGCTGTGCCTGTGCACCGGCTCGCTGGGCTGCGCGAAGTTCAACGACATCCCGAAGATGGTGCGCAAGTATTCGTCGATGAACCGCATCGGCTTTATGCACATGCGCAACGTCAAGATCATGGACGACGGCTCGTTTGAGGAGCGCGCGCATCTATCCACTTGCGGCAGCCTTGATATGTATGAGATCGTCAAGGCGCTCGTCGAGACCAGGTTCGACGGCTATGTCCGTCCTGATCACGGCCGCATGATCTGGGGCGAGACCGGCAAGCCGGGCTACGGCCTGTATGATCGCGCGCTGGGCGCGACCTATCTCAACGGCCTGTTCGAGGCCTGCGAGAAAGCGCAGGGCAAGTAACTTTGATTTTATCAGAACAGAGAGGAAGGATTTCTGTGAAACTTTGTCTGGAAGCGATGCAGGATAAGGCGGCGTGGGAGTCCGTCGGCGTCAAGCTGCCCCAGTTCGACGTAGCCAAGATGCGCGCGCAGACGGCGGAGACCCCGGTTTGGGTGCACTTCGGCGCGGGCAACATCTTCCGCGGCTTTGTCGCGATGCTGCAGCAGCGCCTGCTGAACGAGGGCGAGGCCACCTGCGGCATCATCGCGGGCGACACCTTCGACTACGACATCATCAAGAAGATCTACAAGCCGCACGACGAGCTGACCATGATGGTCGGCCTCAAGCCGGACGGCTCGACCCAGCGCGAGATCGTTGCGTCCATCGCGGACAGTGTGTGCGCGGACAGCTCGGACGCCGCCGAGATGGAAAAGCTGCGTCAGATCTTCGTCAACCCCTCGCTGCAGATGGTCAGCTTCACGATCACCGAAAAGGGCTACGCGCTGCGCAACATCCAGGGCGAGCTGATGCCGGTGGTCGTCGAGGATATGAAGGCCGGCCCGTCCGGCGCGCGCCACGCGATGAGCATGGTCGCGGCGCTGATGTACGAGCGCTACAAGGCGGGTGCCTACCCGATCGCGCTGGCCAGCATGGACAACTGCTCGCACAACGGCGAAAAGCTGCGAGGCAGCGTGCTCGAGGTCGTTGAGGCGTGGCAGCAGAACGGTCTGGTCGACGACGGCTTTGTCGCCTATATGCAGGACGAGAAGCGCGTTGCCTTCCCGTGGAGCATGATCGACAAGATCACCCCGCGCCCGGCCAAGGAAGTGGAAAACGCGCTGCTGGCAGACGGCATCGAGGATATGGAACCGATCGTCACCAGCCGCAACACCTTCATCGCGCCGTTTGTCAACGCCGAGATCCCGCAGTATCTGGTCGTGGAGGACAACTTCCCGAACGGCCGTCCGGCGCTCGAAAAGGCGGGCGTCTATATGACCGACCGCGACACGGTCAACAAGACCGAGCGCATGAAAGTCACCACCTGCTTAAACCCGCTGCACACCGCGCTAGCGGTCTACGGCTGTCTGCTGGGCTACACCAGCATCGCCGCCGAGATGCAGGACGCCGAACTCAAGGGTCTCATTGAGCGCATCGGCTACGACGAGGGCATGCCGGTCGTGACCGACCCGGGCATCATCAAGCCCGCGGACTTCATCGCCGAGGTCGTCGGCCAGCGTTTCCCGAACCCGTTTATCCCGGACACCCCGCAGCGCATCGCGACCGATACCTCCCAAAAAATCCCGATCCGCTTTGGCGAGACGATCAAGAGCTACATCGCGTCCGATGAACTGGACGTCAAGAGCCTGACGTTCATCCCGCTCGCCATCGCAGGCTGGCTGCGCTACCTGCTCGGCGTGGACGACAAGGGCGAAACGATGGAGGTCTCCTCCGACCCGATGCTCGAAACGCTGCAGCAGCAGCTGGCAGGCATCGAGTTGGGCAAGCCCGCATCCGTCGGCGACAAGCTGCGCCCGATTTTGTCCAATGAGGCGGTCTTTGCCGCCGATCTGGTCGCCTGCGGCCTTGCCGACAAGATCGAAGAGATGTTCGGCAAGCTGATCGCCGGCCCGGGCGCGGTGCGCGCCACGCTGCAGGAATACCTGCGCAGCTAACTATGCCTCCCCCCTCCCCCGACCGCGGCCGCATAAGCAGGCCGGGATGAATGCTGTAAAGTGATTGTCCCCGCACGGCTGCAGCTTGCCTGCGGCCAAGGACATTGGCACGGTCGAACGCACCAGAACCCGTCGCGCAATGGCGCGTTATATTTGAAACACGAAACGGAGAATGCCAAAATGAATGCAATGGAAAAAAGGGTGCAGGAGATCGGCGTTGTGCCGGTCATCAAACTTAACCACCCGGAGCGGGACGCCGTCCCGCTGGCCAAGGCGCTGATCGCCGGCGGCGTGCCGATAGCGGAGGTCACGTTCCGTGCGGCAGGCGCCGCCACCGCCATCCAGCTGATGCGTGAAAATTTCCCGGAGATGCTCGTCGGCGCGGGCACGGTGCTCACCACCGCACAGGTCGATGAGGCCGTTGCGGCGGGCGCACAGTTTATCGTCACCCCCGGTATGGATCCTGAAATCGTCGCTTACTGCCAGAAAATCGGCATCCAGATCTTCCCCGGCTGCACCACCCCGACCGATTATCATACCGCGTACGAGTTTGGCTTGGAAGTGCTCAAGTTCTTCCCCGCCGAGCAGTCCGGCGGCATCGCCAAAATCAAGGCGATGAGCGCCCCGTTCCCGATGTTCAAAATCATGCCGACCGGCGGCATTTCGCTGAAGAACCTCGCCGACTACGTCAAGAACCCGGTCATCGCGGCCTGCGGCGGCTCGTACATGGTCACCGCTGACCTGATCGACAACGGCAAGTGGGATGAGATCACCGACCTGTGCCGGCAGTCGGTCGAGATCGTAAAGGCGGCGCGCAATGGCTGAGTACTCGCTCGCGCACATCGGCATCAACGCTGCCAACGCGGCAGAAGCGCAGCAAGCCGCCGAAATGTTCCAGACGCTGTTCGGCTTTGCCGTCAAGGAGGGCAGCAGCTCGTTCTTTGCGGGCGACATCGAACTGATGAAGCAGCCGTACATGGGTCGCAACGGCCATATTGCCATCGGCACGCCGGATGTCCCGGCCGCCAAGGCCGAACTGGAAGCGCGCGGCTACACCTTCAACGACACCACCGCCAAATTCCGGGCGGATGGTACCCTGAACGCCATCTACCTGACCGGTGAGATCTGCGGCTTCGCCATCCATCTGGTCGGCAAGCAGTGACCTTCCACCAACCTACGGAACACGGAGGATTTGAATATGAAAATCGTAACCTTTGGCGAACTGATGGTCCGTCTCCAGCCGTACAACTATGAGCGCTTCGTGCAGGCTGACCATTTGGAATTTTCCTTTGGCGGCGGCGAAGCCAATGTCGCCGTCTCGCTGGCAAACTACGGTCTGGACGCGGCGTTTGTCACCAAGCTGCCTGCACATGCGATCGGTCAGGCGGCGGTCAACTCGCTGCGCCGCTACGGCGTCGACACCAGCATGATCACCCGCGGCGGCGACCGCATCGGCATCTATTACAACGAAAAGGGCGCGTCCCAGCGCGGCTCGGTCTGCATCTATGACCGCGCGCACTCTGCCATTCAGCAAGCGACCACCGCAGACTTCGACTGGAACAGGATTTTTGAAGGCGTCGACTGGTTCCACTTCACCGGCATCACGCCGGCGCTCGGCGCCAATGTGGTCGAGATCTGCCGCGAGGCGTGTCAGGCGGCCAAGGCGCATGGCGTTAAAATTTCCTGCGACCTGAACTACCGTGGCAAGCTGTGGACGCGCGAACAGGCACGCGAGGCGATGACCGAGCTGTGCCAGTACGTCGACGTCTGCATCTCCAACGAGGAGGACGCCAAGGATGTATTCGGCATCGAGGCCGAAGCGACCGATATCTACGCAGGCGAGATCAACCGCGAAGGGTACAAGTCGGTTGCCAAACAGCTGGCGGACAAGTTCGGCTTTGAAAAGGTCGCTATCACGCTGCGCGAGTCCCACTCTGCATTTGACAATGGCTGGAGCGCCATGCTGTACGACGTGGCTTCCGGCGAGTACTGCTTCTCCAAGAAGTACGACCTGCACATCATCGACCGCGTCGGCGGCGGCGACTCGTTCGGCGGCGGCCTGATCTACGCCCTGCTGACCGGCAAAAGCACGCAGCAGGCGGTCGAGTTCGCGGTCGCGGCTTCCGCGCTCAAGCACTCCATCGAGGGTGACTACAACATGGTCACCGTCGCGGAGGTCGAAAAGCTGGCCGGCGGCGACGGCTCGGGCCGTATCCAGCGCTGATCACACGATCTGATTGCGGCTGGTATCCGCGCAGACCTGAACGCACCCGCAAACCCGATGGGGTAACGGGCTGCGCGGCTGCCCCGCGCCACGCCCACGCTGCATATCCTTGTAGACAGCTAACGTGCGGAATAGGCATCCTTCCGCTGGGTCTGTTCCCCACGCCCACGCTGCCACCCATCCCGTCTTCATCCAGCGAAAAGCCGCCCGTCGGGCGGCTTTTTTGCGCAGTGCAAGCAGAACATTTGTTTTCTCCGCCGGTTTATGCTATACTGATGTTGACTTTGAAAAACGAAACGAGGTACCCCATGGAACCGACCAAATTCGACCTGAAATACGCCGCCGTGCGGCGTGCGATCATTGAGCAGCGCTTCTCGCGCCTCAACGACCGCCAGCGCGAAGCGGTGTTCGCCACCGAAGGCCCGCTGCTCATCCTCGCGGGCGCGGGCAGCGGCAAGACGACCGTACTCATCGACCGCATCGTCAACATCCTGCGCTTTGGGCAGGGGCTGACGAGCGACTTTGCGCCCGAGGGCGCGACCGAGGCCGACCTGCTCTTTCTGACCGAATACCTGACCGACCCCAAGCCGGAAAACCGCGACCATGCCGAGCGCCTGTGCGCGGTCGACCCGGCGCGCCCGTGGCAGGTCATCGCCATCACCTTTACCAACAAGGCCGCGCGCGAGCTGCGCGAGCGCCTGCACGCCGCGCTGGGCGACCCGGAGGCTGCAGGTGAGGTCTGGGCATATACCTTCCATACCGCCTGCCTGCGTATTTTGCGGCGGTACAACGATCTGCTGGGCTTTGACACCCCATTCACCATCTACGACGAGGACGACAAAAAGCGCGTCATCACCAACGTGCTCAAGCAGCTGAACCTCGATCCCAAGACCTTCGACCCGCGCACAGTCATCAGCATGATCTCGCGCGCCAAGGACAAGCTGATGACGCCGCGCCAGTTTGCCGCCGACGCCCGCGGCGATTACTTCCGCGAAAAGGTTGCCGAGGTGTATAAGCTGTACGAAAAGGAGATGCGCCGGGCTTCGGCGCTCGACTTTGACGACATCATCCTGAAAACCGTGCAGCTGCTGCAAAGCAATCCGGATGTGCTCGAGCTGTACCAGCGGCAGTTCCGCTATGTGCTGGTCGACGAGTATCAGGACACCAACTACGCCCAGTATGTGCTGACCAGCCTGCTGGCCGGGCATTATCAGAACATCTGCGTGGTCGGCGACGACGACCAAAGCATCTACAAGTTCCGCGGCGCAACGATCACCAACATCCTCGAATTTGAGAAGCAGTTCAAAAACGCCAAAACCATCCGGCTCGAGCAGAACTACCGCTCGACCGGCAACATCCTGAGCGCCGCCAACGAGGTCATCCGCAACAACGTCGGCCGCAAGGGAAAGGAGCTTTGGACAGACCACGGCGGCGGCTCCAAGATCCACCTGCACCGCTCGGACAGCCAGGAGGGTGAGGCCGCCTATATCGCGGACACCATCCGCGCGGGCGTCGAACAGGGGCGCCGCTGGGGCGACTTTGCCGTGCTGTACCGCAACAACGTGCTCTCGGACAACATCGCCGCGGCATTCATCCGCGCAGGCGTGCCCTACCGCGTGTACAAGGGGCGCGACTTCTTCTCGCGCGCCGAGGTGCGCGACATGTTCGCCTACCTGTGGGTGCTCGAGAACCCGGCGGACGAGCTGCGGCTCCGCCGCATCATCAACGTGCCCGCGCGCAAGATCGGCGACAAGTCGGTCGAGACCGCGGCGCAGGCCGCATTGGAAAACGGCATGCTGCTCTACGACGTCGTACGCAACGCCTCGCAATTCCCCGCGCTGTCGCGCGGCGCGGCCGCGATGGAAAAGTTCGGCACGATGATGGAAAACCTGCGGCAGCAGCGTGAGTTCCTGTCGCTGTCCGAGCTGTACGACGAGCTGCTGGGCCAGTCCGGCTACCTGCGCGCGCTGATGGAAAAGGGCGGCGCAGAGGAGCAGGGGCGCATCGAGCACATCGAGGAACTCAAGTCCTACCTCGTCGACTACGAGGAAAAGGAAGCCATGCCCACGCTGGCCGGCTTTCTGGAAAGCATGGCGCTCTACACCGACGCCGACCAGACCACCGAGGACGAGGACGCGGTACTGATGATGACCATGCACGCGGCCAAGGGGCTGGAATTTCCGGTCGTGTTCCTCGCGGGCATGGAGGACGGGCTGTTCCCCGGCTTCCGCGCGATGGAACGCGAGG
>NZ_CALWUN010000022.1 GCF_944384735.1 uncultured Agathobaculum sp.
CAGCGCGAGGTGCGCACGCTGCTGGCACAGATTGTGCGCGCCTGTCAGGCGCGCGCGCCGGGGTACCAGCTGGCGGTCAAGGCGGCGCTGCTGGGCATCGTGGCCGTGTGCGCGCAGGACGGTCTGCTGACCGGGCGGCGCATGCGTCCGGGCGCGGACTACAAGGCGCGCCAGCTCAAGGAGATCGTCGGCTATCTGGGCGAGCACTTCACCGAGCCGCTGCCGCTGACCGCGGTCGCCGCGCGGTTCGGCCTGTCGCCGCAGTATTTCAGCAGCTTCTTCCGCGAGAATTTCGGCCGCACGTTCACCCAGCATGTCAACTCGCTGCGCATCGAGCAGGCCGCGCGCCTGCTGCGCGAGACCGACCTGCCGGTCATGGAGGTCGGCTTCCGCGTCGGGTTTGACAATTTCAGCTATTTCATCAAGCGGTTCCGCGCGGTGTACGGCGTGTCGCCGTCCGGATACCGCAAAAACAGCCTCGCATAAATGCCAAGCGCCCCCATCCCGGCAACCAACCGGGATGGGGGCGCTGTGTCTGCCCAATCAGCTGCGGCGCTGCGGCGTCCTGCCCTTACTTACAGCATTTGCAGCAGTTCGATCTGCTCGCCGGACGGGCCGGTGAAAAACCAGTTCTGCAGGCCGCCGAACGTGTCCGGCAGCACCTTCTTTTCCGGCATCATGAACGAAATAACGCCTGCTTCCTTGATGGCCGCCGCGGCCGCATCCAAATCGTCGACATAGACCGCAAAGTGCGGGATGCTGCCCTCGCCCGCCGGGACAAGTGCGCCCGCGGGCGGCTCGATCAGCTCGAGCAGAAAGCCGCCGAACGAGACGAGCGCCAGCTTTTTCTCCCCCTCCGGGGTGTCGACCGCGTCACGCTTGTAAACGCTGCCGCCGATTTTCTCATAAAACGCGATGCTTTCCGCCATATCCACCGTATAGATCGCAATATGGGCCAAGCCTTTGTAGCATTCCTTCATCCGCGCATAACCTCCTGTCGTTTTTTACGCCGTACCGGCCGCCCTGCGCACGCCGGGCCGGTACCATTTTTATCATTGTACCACATCGGGCGCGGCCATGCCAAGCCCCGCCCGGACGGAAAAGGGGCGCGCGGCTGATGCCGCACGCCCCTTCCCGGAGAAATAAGTATCATAGAGAGGGTCTGATTTATTCCTGCACCGTTTGCACGACCGCCGCAGCAGTGGAACCGTTCTGCTGGTAGCGCTCGAAGGTGGAGGTTTCGCTCTTGCCAAAGCCGAGTGGCGAGAAGATGACGTACGCCGCAACCATGACCAGCAGCGTGACCGTCGCCCAGATCTTGCCGTTCTTCCACGGGGTCATGTCGACCGCCTTGGCGTCATGCAGCACGAAGTCCTCCGGACGCGGGTTCTTCTTGACGATGACCCACATCAGCAGCATGTCGAACACAAACAGCACAGCCGTGAAATACAGGTAGTGGACATCCTTGAGGAACGGGATGACGTTGCGCAGGCCGAACTGCAGGGTGAAATACAGCACCACATGCACCGGGATGACGATCTTGGCCGCGATCGACGGCACCTTCTTCCAGAAGAAACCGCACAGCAGACAGACGAAGATCGGCGTGTTGAACGCAGCGAAAGCCGAGTTTACAAAGCTCGTGATGCCGCCCATGTACAGCATGAACGGGCTCATTACCGTGGAAATGACCGCAACGACCGTGCCGAAGTTCTGGCCAACCTTAACCATGTGCGAGTCGGACGCGGTCGGGTTGAAGATCGGGCGGTGGATATCGAGCGCATAGATGGTCGACGCGGAGTTGAGCACCGAGTTAAACGAGGACAGGATCGCGCCGAACATAACGGCCGCGAAGAAGCCCAGCGCCGGCTTGGGCATTACCTCGGCCACCAGCATCGGGTAAGCGGAGTCGCCGCTCTCCCAGTTGGTGCCCGGATACGCCAGCGCGCAGATGACACCCGGCACAACGATGATTAGCGGGGTCATGATCTTGAGGAAGCCCGCGAATACCGCGCCCTTCTGCGCTTCCTTCAGGTTCTTCGCACCAAAGGCACGCTGGATGATCGACTGGTTGGTCGCCCAGTAGTACATGTTGTTGACCAGCAGGCCGGTCAGCAGCAGCGGCCACGGCAGCCACGGCTCAGGGGAATTGGGCTCGTTGATGGCATTGAGGTAGGCCGGGTCGGTGTGCAGGAACTTGTCAAAGCCGTCGAGGAACGAGCCGTCGCCGCCCAGCTGGCCGGACAGGAACATAAAGCCGAACACCGGCACCAGCAGGCCGCCGACGATCAGGCCGAGACCGTTGATCGAGTCGGACAGCGCGATGGCCTTCAGGCCGCCGAAGATGGCGTAGATCGAGCCGACGATCGCAGTGGCGACACACACGATGGCGATGGCCGCGAAATAGGAAATACCAAACAGCTTGTCGATGCCAAAGATGTTGACGAATACCTGTGCGCCCGCGTACAGGATGTTGGGCAGCATGATGACCACATAGCTGAGCAGCACGATGATTGAAACCAGACGGCGCGTGCCCGCGTCGTAGCGCTGCTCAAAGAACTGCGGGATGGTGGTCAGGCCGGTTTTCAGGTAGCGCGGCATCAGCACGAACGCCAGGATGACCAGCGCGATGGCCGAGGTAACCTCCCAGCCCATCGTACTCATGCCGACACGGACCGCCTGGCCGTTGTTGCCGACCAGCTGCTCTGCCGACAGGTTGGTCATCAGCAGAGAACCGGCGATGACCGGGCCTGTCAGGCCGCGGCCGGCCAGATAGTAGCCGTCCTGCGTGTCCAGATTGTCCCCCCTGGTTTTCCACCAGGAGATGATTGCGACGAGCGCCGTGAAAGCCACAAAGGAAATCGCGGTGAACGCCAAGGAATTGAAAAACTGCATACTTCTCTCCCCTTCTTATCATGTTTGCTTTCCTTTTCCCGGAGGAAGCCCCCGCATCGCACGATCCCCAAATCGTACGGCGCGGTTTTCTTATGCGGGCGCGCGCACGCAAACCACGAAAAAAACAGATCGCCAGCTTTCACCGTGATCCTTGTACCTGCGTCCGTTATCACTTCCTCTTTCTGTGATACATTGTAACACCACACACCAATATAATCAAAACATTTTTAAGATATCACCAGTACTTTGTTTAATTGTACATAATTTTTGGGTATATTTTGTAAGATGCGCACGAAAACCTCAGCACTTTGCCAAACTTTCCTTCGTTTTGTTCCAAAACGCACAACCGCCGCCCCTGCCGGCCGGGCAGACACAAAAAAGCCGCCGCGGGCTTGCCGCGGCGGCTGGAATAGGCGGGGGATAGGTTACGCTTCCGCGTCCTTCTCGACGCGGGTGACGGCGATGGAAAGGTCGTCGAGCTGCTTGCCGTCGACCACATCCGGGCAGGACATCATCAAATCGGACGCATTCTGCACCTTGGGGAAGGCGATCACGTCGCGGATCGAGTCCAGACCGGCCAGCAGCATGCACAGGCGGTCGAGGCCGTAGGCAAGGCCGCCGTGCGGGGGCGCGCCGTACGAGAACGCGGTGATCAGGTGGCCGAACTGCTCCTTGGCGCGTTCCTCGGTAAAGCCGAGCGCCTCGAACATCTTGGTCTGCAGCTCCGGGTCGTGAATACGGATCGAACCGCCGCCCAGCTCACAGCCGTTGAGGATGATATCATACGCCTTGGCGCGCACCTTGGCCGGATCGGTGTCCAGCAGCGGGATATCCTCGTCCATCGGCGCGGTGAACGGGTGGTGCTTGGCGACCAGACGGTCCTCCTCCTCGCTGTACTCAAACTGCGGGAACTCGGTCACCCACAGCAGCTTGAAGTCGTCCTTCTTGGCAAGGCCGAGCCGCTGCGCCAGCTCACAACGCAGCGCGCCGAGCGAGACGAGCGCAGTCTCCTCGGACGCGTCCGCAACGACGAACAGCACGTCGTTCTCGTGCATGTCGGCGCGTTCCTTGATGGCCGCGATCTCGTCCTCGGTCAGGAACTTGGCAAAGGACGAGGTCATCGAGCCGTCGGAGGCGACCTTCATCCACGCCAGACCCTTGGCGCGGTAGGTCTTGACAAAATCGGCCAGCTTGTCGATCTCCTTGCGCGGGAACTTGTCCGCGTAGCCGTTGATGTTAATGAGACGCACGGTACCGCCTGCCTCGACCGCACCCTTGAACACGCCAAAGCCGCAGTTTGCCGCGATATCCGAAATATCCTTGATCTCAAAGCCGAAGCGGGTGTCCGGCTTGTCCGAGCCGAAGCGGTCCATCGCCTCGCGCCACGTCAGGCGCGGCAGCGGCAGCTGGATATCAACGTCCAGCACCTCCTTGAACACGCGCTTGAGGAAGCCCTCGTTGACGGCGATGACGTCGTCCTGCTCGACAAAGCTCATCTCGAGGTCGATCTGGGTGAACTCGGGCTGGCGGTCGGCGCGCAGGTCCTCATCGCGGAAGCAGCGGGTGATCTGGATATAACGGTCCATGCCCGCCAGCATGAGCAGCTGCTTATACTGCTGCGGCGACTGCGGCAGCGCGTAGAACTTGCCCGGATGCACACGGGACGGCACGAGGTAGTCGCGCGCGCCCTCAGGCGTCGACTTGGTCAGCATCGGGGTCTCGATCTCGAGGAAGCCCTGCTCGTCAAAGTAGTTGCGCGCGACCTGCGTCACGCGGTGGCGCAGCATCAGGTTCTTCTGCATCGACGGACGGCGCAGGTCGAGGTAGCGATACTTCAGACGCACCTGATCGCCGGCCTCCTTGTCACCCGTGATCTCGAACGGCGTGGTCTCGGCCTTGGACAGGATGCGGAGATCCTCCGCGATGATCTCGACCTCGCCGGTCGCCATCTTCTTGTTGACCGCGGCCGCGTCGCGCGCGACCAGCTTGCCGCGCACGGCGACGACAAACTCGGTGCGGCAGGTGAACGCGATATCGAACAGCTCCTTGTTGACGCTCTTGTCAAACGTACACTGTACGATGCCCGCGCGGTCGCGTACGAGCAGGAACAGCACGCCGCCGTTGTCGCGCACGCGGTCGACCCAGCCGTTGACCGTGACTTCCCTGCCCGCGTCGGCAAGACGCAGGTCGCCGCACAGATGCGTGCGCTTCATGCCCGCGATGGATGTGTTATTCATGTGTATCAGCCCTCATTTATGAAAATTTGAGAAATTACTTGTCGCAAATGACCTTACCCTGATTCTTGGCGGCAAGGCCGGCCCGGATACGGGCGATTGCGTCGCCCAGCGGCACCTTGACCTGCTCGCCCGAGTCCATGTCCTTGACCGCGATCACGTTTTCCTTGATTTCGTCCTCGCCGAGGAAAATCGCATACGGGATGCCCAGCTTGTCGGCATAGCCGATCTTGTGCTTGAACTTTTTCTGCTCGCTGTACAGCTGCGTGCGGATTCCCGCGTCGCGCAGGCTGGTCGCCAGCGCGATGGCCGCGCCCATGTCGTCGGTCATCGGCAGGATGAGCACATCAGCCGGCGCGCAGTTCTGCTTGCCGTTCAGGTAGCCCTGCTCGCCGAGCACATAGAACAGGCGGGTCAGGCCGATCGAAATGCCCACGCCCGGCAGCTGCTTGTCGGTATAGTATTCCGCGAGGTTGTCATACCGGCCGCCCGAGCAGATCGAGCCGATCTCCGGGTGGTCGAGCATGGCGGTCTCGTACACCGTGCCGGTGTAGTAATCGAGGCCGCGCGCGATCGTCAGGTCGATCTCGAAGTGGTCGTCCGGCACGCCAAAGGCGGTCATGTACTGCGCGACCGTTTTCAGCTCGTCCGCGCCCTGATCGAACACCCCGTTCTTGCCCTTATAGCCCTCAAGCGCCGCGAGGATGCCCGCGGTACCGCCCGGCGTGGCGATAAAGGCCAGCAGCTCGTCCGCGGTTTGGGCGGCGACGCCGAAGTCCTCGACCAGAATGGCCTTGACCTTGTCCGCGCCGATCTTTTCCAGCTTGTCGATCGTACGCATCACGTCGCCCGCCTTGTCGGTCAGGCCGAGGATGGCGAAAAAGCCGTTTAACACCTTGCGGTTGTTGATGCGGATCTTGAAGCGCTCCAGACCGAGCGAGGTGAAGGTCTTGTAGATGATGCTCGGCACCTCGGCCTCGTTGATGATATCGAGCTTGCCGTCGCCGATGACGTCGATATCCGCCTGATAGAACTCGCGGAAGCGGCCGCGCTGCGCGCGCTCGCCGCGGTAGACCTTGCCGATCTGGAAGCGGCGGAACGGGAACGTCAGCTCACCGTAGTGCTGCGCGACATACTTTGCCAGCGGCACGGTCAGGTCAAAGCGCAGCGACAGGTCGCTGTCACCCTTGGTGAAGCGGTAGATCTGCTTTTCGGTCTCGCCGCCGCCCTTGGCCAGCAGCACCTCGGAGGCCTCGATCAGCGGCGTGTCCAGCGGATAAAAGCCGTACAGCGCGTAGGTCTCGCGCAGCACCTGCATGATGCGCTCCATCTGCACCTGCGGGGCGGGCAGCAGCTCCATAAAGCCGGACAGGGTTCTGGGTTTCACTTTTTCCATGGTTTGCATTCTCCTCAAGACAGACGATTGCACCGAATAGGCTTTGCCGCCCATCCGGTGCATACTTCTGTCTGTTATTTCTTGTTCTTGGGGTTGACGATGTTGCGCCAATCCAGATCGCCGCGGTCGAGGCCAAGGATGAGCATTTCGGCCGTTGCCGAATTGGTGGCGATCGGGATATTATGCATATCACAAAGCCGGGCAATGGCATGTACGTCCGGCTCGTACTGGGCGTTGGACATCGGGTCGCGGAAAAACAGGACAAGGTCGATCTCGTTATACGCCACGCGCGAGGCGATCTGCTCCTCGCCGCCCTGCATGCCCGCCAGACACTTGTCGATCTTCAGGCCGGTCGCCTCCTCGACGAACTTGCCGGTCGTGCCGGTGGCGCAGATATCGTGCTTTGCCAGGATACCGCAATATGCCATACAGAACTGAACCATCAGTTCTTTTTTTCGGTCATGCGCGATCAGCGCTATGTTCATGCCCGGAACATCCCCTTTCATCTACCACGTTCTGCTGATTCTACTCTCGTTGCTGTAACTGGCAGCGCCCGCATCCGGGCGCGCCGCGGGAAGATGCTGTGCTGTTGCCGGCCGCCGCGCGGTTTATCAGATACGCACCAGCGGCACCCGCTCGCCGTCCAGACGGCGGGCAATGTTATGAAAGGCGCGGGACGCGCCCGATTGCTTGACGGAAAGGATGCTTTTGCCGCTGTTGCCGCAGGAAATGAGGTCCTCGTCCTCCGGGATCAGGCCGAGCAGCGGCAGCCCGGCTTCGTCCATCGCATCGTCGATATTGCCCGACTTGCCGCGGCAGATCATCTGCGGGCGGACGCGGTTGAGCACCATGCGGATGCGCTGGATGCAGTATTCCTCCTCGAGCTTGCGCGCGCAGCGCTCCGCGCCGCGCACACAGGCGCGGTCGGTCGCCGTGACCACGACGGCCTGCGTGGCGATGTGCGCCAGAAAGGAAAGCTCGGCCGGCAAGCCGGCAGGTCCGTCGATGAGCACATAGTCGAACCCGGCTTCCTCCGCCTGTACGGCCAACTGCTCCATGCCGCGCTCGCTCAATGCGGGCAGCGCGACCGGCGCGGTCAGTAAGTACAGGTTTTGATCCTCCGGATGCCGTGCCATCGCGTCGGTGAGCGGCACGGCGCCGCCCGTGACATCGGCAAAGGAATAAACCACCCGGTCCGACATACCCAGCACGAGATCCAGGTTCCGAAGGCCGCAGTCGCCGTCGATCAGCAGCACGCGGTGGCCGTTTCTTGCCAGCGCCGTGCCCACGCCCGCCGTAAAGGAGGTTTTCCCTGTGCCGCCCTTACCGGACGCAACCAGAATCACCTTCAACATACCGCCTCCGAAATAGAAAAACTTATATATTGTATTATAAACCAGCAAGCGCCAATTTACAAGCGTTTGTGCAAACTTTTTATTGGATTGCAACGAACCGTCAGGGCACCATGGTATTTTCCGCCTGCACCGACTCGACCGTATCCTCTTCCTCCTCGGCAAAATACGCGTCGAGGATGTCGCGCACGACCGGCGCGACCGACGAGCCGTGCCCCGCGCCCTCACCGACCACGCAGACGACGATCTCAGGGTCGTCAAACGGGGCGAAGGCGACAAACAGGCCGTTGGTGTAGTTGATCTCGACGCCGTCCTTGCGCTCGGTCATTTCGGCCGAACCGGTCTTGCCGCCGACCTTGATCGGGTAGTCGGCAAAGGTGGTCGCGGCGGTACCGCCCTCGGCGGTAACCTCGCTCATGCCCTGCATGACCAGCGCGCGCGTCGCGTCGGAAAACTCGATGGTGTCGATCACCGTGGGGGTGAAATCCTCCACCACGTCGGAATAGTCATAGGTCTTGATGTTCTTGACCAGCGTCGGCTGGTACAGCGTGCCGCCGTTGACGACCGCCGCCATGTAGTTTGCCAGCTGCAAGGGCGTGAACAGGTTGTCCGACTGGCCGATCGCGGCGTTGACATCGTCGCCGCCCTGCCACTCGCGCAGCAAGGGGTCGTTCTTGCGGTTGGCGTCGCGCTCAGTCGGGCCTGCCGCCTGACCGGCGCGCTCGCCGATCTCGATGCCGGTCACATTGCCAAGGCCGAAGCGGTCGCACCACTGCTCCAAATGCTCTCCGGTCAGCGCCTGGCCGACGTTGTAGAAGAACACGTTGCACGAATACTTGATCGCCTGCGTCACGTCCAGCGTCATCGGCTGGTCATGGTTGTTGCAGGTAAACGTCACACCGCCGTATTCAAACTTGCCGTCGCAGGTGTAGGTGGTGCTGGCGTCGATGATGCCCTCCTCAAGCCCTGCGATTGCGGTCAGCACCTTGAAGGTCGAGCCGGGCGGGTACAGACCGCCGGTCGCGCGGTTGAGCTCCGGGCTGCGCGTGTCGCTCGAAATCTGGTCGTAATCCTTATTATAATTCTCCAGATCATAGGTCGGATAGGACGCCATGACCAGCACCTCACCCGTATCCGGGTCGAGCGCGACCGCCGCGCCGCCGCGCTGATAGTCGGCCAGATATTCGGCCAGCGAATCCTCGGCCACCTGCTGCAATTCCAGATCGATCGTCGTGATGACATTGTCGCCCGGCTCGGGCGCGTAGGTGTTGGTGTGGTCGGTCAGGCTGTCGCCGCCCAGATCGGTTTCGACCGTGCGCGAACCTGCCGTGCCGTGCAGGTATTCCTCCAAGGCGGCCTCCAGGCCGCTCTTGCCGATCGTATCGTTCATCGTGTAGCCCTCTTTGCTCTGGTAAGGGCCGCCGTTGTCCGTGCCGGTCCACTCCTCGGTGAACATCGGGCCGACCGTGCCGAGCAGGTGCGCGGCATAGGTGGTGTCATACTTGCGCACGGCCTCGCTCTGCACATCGACGCCGGTGTACTGCTGGTGGTGCTCCTTGATATAGGCGATCAGGTCCATCGACACGTTTTCAGCCAGCGTAAACGTCGCATTGTTGCTGAAGCTGACACGCCGCATGCTGTAATACAGGCCGACAAGCGTGCGCGCGTCCGCGTCGGACAGGCCGGACGGCATGCCGAGGTTATTCTCCAGGTAAGCGCGCATGGCGTCAAGAAACTCGGTCGCAGACACGACCGTCGTCGCGTCGAGCGCGGCCACCTGGTCGATCTCGTTGCCCTCCGCGTCATATTTTGGGTTGCTTTCGTTGGCCGCGCTGGCCGCCTCCTTCGCCTGCTTGACCGCCTCTAAGCCGAGCGTATCCGCGCTGTCCTTAATATAGGTGGATAGTATGGTGCGCTCCGAGCTGCCCGCCTCGCCGATGTATTCATAGGGTGCGGTATCGGTGATCGGCAAGGTGGCGCACAGCGTCGCGCCTTCGTCCGAGTCAGCCGTATCCTGTGTCCCCGCCGTGCCGTCCCCATCGTCCGGATCGTCCCCGCTGTCCGCCGCAGTAGTATCGGCCGAGCCGCCGGTATCCGCCTTGACGCGGTTAGCAAGATCGAGCAGCGTGGTAAAGCGGTCCTCCTTGTCCTCCCAGAACGAGGAATAGATGAGCACCAGCGAAAAGCCGGTCTGGTTGGTCACCATCGGGCGGCCGTAGCGGTCGAGGATCTCGCCGCGCGCGGCCGAGACGGTCGACGTGGTTGTCAAAAAGCTGGCCGAGCGGTGCACATAGTTTTCACCGTTGATCACCTGCAGCTGGATCAGCTGCCCGCCCGCCAGCGAGGCGCACAGCAGCAGCAGGCAGCCCAATGCCAGCAGGCGGCGCAGCAGTTGGTTCTTATTTACCATAGGGGTCTCTCCTTGGTCTCATCGGTCGGCAAAGCGCCGGCTGATCTTTTGCATCGGCCAGTATATCACCACGCAGAACAGGCAGGAGAGCAGCGTCCCGCCGATGATCTGGCGCAGCACCAGCCCGAACGACGCGCCGGTCTGCGGCAGCAGATAGGCGAAATACCGCACAAGGCCGAGCACGACCATCTCGAACGCGGTCATCAGCAGCATGGAAACGTAGCTGCCGCTCAGCGTCAGGCGGCTCATTTCGCCCGCAATAAAGCCGAACAGCAGGAAGAAAAGCGGGTACAGCCCGTCCACGCCGATGAAGCCCACATCGTACAGCAGGCCGACGGTCACGCCGAGGATGACGCCCTCGACCGGGCCGTCCAGCAGCGCCGCCGCCGCCACCAGCGCGGGCAGCAGGTCAAGATGGTAGCCCCGGATCGACCATGTGCCGAACAGGCTGGTCTGCAAGGCGTAGACCAGCAGGGTAAACAGGATGTACAGCACGACCTTGGGGATGGATAATTGTTCTCTCTGCATGGATTCACTCCGTCGTATCAGTAAAGTCGGTGACGATCATGACGCTCGACACCGTATCCACATTGACAAAGGGCTTGAGGATGGCGTAGTAGGAAATGCCGTTTTCCTCGGGCAGCACGCTTTCGACCGTGCCGATCATGATGCCCTTGGGGAACAGCCCGCCGCGCCCCGAGGTCTCGACCGTGTCGCCGATGACGACGCTCGCGTCCTCGGTCAGGTAGGACAGGCGCAGGTTGCCGTCGGCCATCAGGTCGTAATTGCCCTCGGCGATGGCGGTCTCGCGCGTGCGGGTGATCAGCGCGCCGCACTGCATTTCCACATCGACCACGGTCGTGATCTCGCAGGTGTTGGAATACACCTCGCTGACATAGCCGACCATGCCGTCGACCGTGATGACCAGGTCGCCCACCTCGATGCCGTGCGACGAGCCCTTGTCCAGGCTGAGCGTCATCGCCCAGTCGCCCGGGTTGCGGGCGATGACCTCGGCGGTGACCGTCGTCAGGTCGCGCGTGCGCTCGGGCTGGCCGGCCGCCGCGCGCAGCTGGGCGTTTTCCTCGAGCGCCAGCTCGGCGTCGCGCACGGTCTGCTCCATCTCGCGCAGCTGCTTTTTCAGCTCCTCGTTTTCCGCCTTGAGGTCGTCAAACTCGGTAAAATAGCCCAGCCCCTTGCCAAACGCGCCCGAAACGCCGCTAACCAGCCGCTGCACGGGCGTGGTGACAAAGCTGACCACGCGCGACACCGGCGAGGGGTTGCCCGTCACGCCGCTGTACAGCGCGGAAAGCAGGCACAGGACGATCAGCACGGCCACGCCGACAAAAAAGCGCGACCCCACCCTGTTACGTCTTCGCAAAGATCAATACTCCTTTCCATCTATCGGGACAGCGCTTCCGGCGCGCATTTCGCGCGCAAGCTGCCGCAGCATGACGTGCAGTCCCGCCACCGGCAGCCCCATAACGCTGTAATAATCGCCAGAAATGCCCTCGATGAGCAGCGCGCCGCGGCCCTGGATGCCGTAGGCGCCCGCCTTGTCGAGCGGCTCGCCCGTCGCCAGATAGGCCGCGAGCTCGTCTTCCTCAAAATCCCGGAAGGTCACGCGCGTACGGGTGCACCGCGTGCGTGCCGCGCCGCCGGGCGGCAGCACGGCAAGGCCGGTCAGCACTTCGTGCGTGCGGCCGCGCAGGCGGCGCAGCATATCGGCCGCCTGCTTTCCGTCCGCGGGCTTGCCCAGCGGCAGCCCGTCGATCGTGACCATGGTGTCCGACCCGATGCACACGGCGTCCGGGTGGATGCGCTGCGCGGCCTGCGCCTTCAGGACGGACAGGCGCACGACCTCGTCCGCGAGCGGCGCGCCCGGGCGCAGCGTTTCGTCCGCATCCACCGGGCAGACGGTAAAATCCTCAGTGATCAGCGCCAGCAACTCCCGCCTGCGCGGCGAGCCGGACGCCAGAACCAATTGCATTATTCGACCCCTCTTTTATACAGTCCGTTGGTGAAATCCCCGTCGAGGGGCGCGCCCTCCAAAAATGCGCACGCGATCTGCGCGCACTCGTCGGGCGTTTCGGTGGTAAACAGCAGCCGCGCGGCCTGCACGCCCAGCGGGCGCACATCCTCGCGCAGGCACAGCGCGCGGTTGCCCAGCAGCGTATTGCGGCAGCCATATTCGGGCAGCAGCGCAAAGCGCGCGCCGCGGCGGTCGGTCAGGTAGGTGACGCCGTCCTTGCAGGCGCACCGGCCGCCGTGCTGGCGGCGGATCGCGCAGTTTTCAAACACCATCAGCGGCAGGTGGCCGTAGACGACCAGCTCGGTCTCGAGCGGGCCGCGCATGTCGCGCACCTGCGCCAGACGCGCCTCGAACGACAGCGTCTGCCGCTGCACGCCCAGCTCGGCCAGCGCGCACAGCGTTTTGCTGTTGAAGGCATTCAGGCCGAAATCGCCGCGCACCGCAAAGCCCAGCCGCCGCGCCAGCGCGATCTGGCCGAGGTTGCCCGCCAGCACGACGCGCGTGCCGCGGCTCATCGCCTCGCCCAGCAGCATTTCGATCTCGGGCTGCTCGGCGTCGGAAAAGACGCGCGGCAACACGGCCGACAGGCCGGTCTGCGCGGCCACGTCGAGCGGCGCATAGATGGTTTCCAGCCCCAGCCCGCGCAGCGCGTCGGCCTGCGCGCGCGTGCGCACCGACGCGGTGTAGCCGCAGAAGCCGGTGCGCGGACGGCTGTCGTCATCCCGCGGCAGCAGCCGCCCCTCCAGCCAATCGCGCGAGGGCGGCGCCGCCCGCTTGGCCAGCAGCAGCGCGAGTGCGTCGCGCCGCATGGCATTGACCGCCGACGCCGGGATGGCAAGGCCGTCCTCGACCTCGACACGCAGATGGTTGACATAAAAGGGCGTGCCGCCCGTCTTGCGCAGCGACTTTTCGACCATTTCCGCCGTGGTCGGGCGCGTGCGCGCCCGCTCGACCGCCGCCGCGGCCGAAACGCCGTCCGCGCTGAGCACCGCGCCCGTGTCCGCGCGCGCGGTAAAGCACAGCGAGACCGGCACGAGCGGCGCTTCCCTGCCCTCGGCAAAGCGGCGCGCGGCCTCGCCGTACAGCGCCTGCACCTCATGCAGCGGCACGTCGGTCTTGGTGCCGAACATATCGTCGCCCTTGTGGCCGGTGTAGTAGCCGTCGGTGAAGCCGTCGCGCGAAAAGACGCGCCGCAGCGTGTCGCGCTCCCCGGGCGTCGGGTTCCGGTGCTCGCGCAGCAGGTCGGCATAGATTTTGGTGACGATCGCGGTGTATTCTGGCCGCTTCATGCGCCCCTCGATCTTGAGCGAGGACACGCCGAGGTCGGCCAGCTCGGCCACATGCCCGGCCAGCGCCAGATCCTTGAGCGACAGCGGGTAGCCGCCGCTGTACGGCAGGCGGCAAGGCTGCGCGCACAGGCCGCGGTTGCCCGAGCGCTGCCCGATGACCGCGGACAGGTAGCACTGCCCGGAGTAGCACATGCACAGCGCGCCGTGCACGAACACCTCGGTCTCGACGCCCGCCTGCTCGGTGATCAGTCTGACCTCGTCCCGCGTGCACTCGCGGCTGAGCACGACGCGCGAAAAGCCGAGGTCGCGCGCCTGCTTCGCCCCGTCGAGCGTGTGGATGGTCATTTGCGTCGAGGCATGCAGCGCAAAATCCGGCGCGTGGGCGTGGATCAGGCGTGCAAGCCCAAGGTCCTGCACGATCAGCGCGTCCGCGCCCGCCTCATACAGGAATTTGGCGTCGGCCAGCGCCGCATCCAGCTCGCGGTCGCCCGCAAGGATGTTGAGCGTGATGTTGGTTTTGACGCCCCGCGCGCGGCAATAGGCGATGGCGTCGGCCATCTCGCCGGGCGTAAAGCCCTGCGCGTTACGGCGTGCGTTGAACGTGCCGAAGCCCATATAGACCGCGCCCGCACCCGACTGCACGGCCGCGCGCACGCCCTCGGGCGAGCCGGCGGGGGCAAGCAGCTCTACCTTACTCATTTATGGCGGTTCCCCGGGTGACTGGCGCTGTTGCGGTTCAGCTGCTGGCGCAGCGCGGTGTTTTCCGCCTCAAGCGCGCGGCACTTGGCCTCGGCGGTCTCGGCCGCCGTTTTGGCCTTGATATATTCGTCGGCGAGGTTGACCGTCGCCAGCGCGAGCGCGCGCGTGGACGCGAACGCCGTCGACCCGCCGCACTCGACGACGGTCTGCTGCGCCAGCTCGGCCACCTCGTTCATGTATTCGACCGATTCCTCCGCCAGCATGGTGTATTGCTGTCCGGCGATCTGTATGGTCACACGGTTTGCCATGCAAATCCTTCCTTTCGCAAAAAAGTCGATGAAAAGGCATAATTTGATAAAATATAGTATACCACAACCCGTCCCCTTTTGGAACAAAAATTCTGTGCAAAGATGCGCGCGCCGCGCGTGTTTTTTTGTACAAAGCGATACCGCATTGCAATTTGGCAAAAGATTGCTGTTTTCCTTGTACGCCGCGCCCGGCTGTGCTAAAATAAGACTGAAACATTTCGCCCGGACAGGCCGGGCAGACAACAGGTGAGAATTATGCTGCATATCAACGAGGTGCGCCGCATCGTGGTCAAGGTCGGCACCTCGACGCTGACATACGAAAACGGCAAGCTCAACATCCGCCGCATCGAGCGGCTGGTGCGCACGATCAGCGACCTGCAGAACCGCGGGTTCGACATGGTGCTGGTCTCGTCCGGCGCGGTGGGCGTGGGCGCGGCAAAGCTCGGCCTTGGCGGCCGCCCGCGCGAGCTTGCCATGAAGCAGGCCGCCGCCGCGGTCGGCCAGTGCGAGCTGATGCACATTTACGACAAGATGTTCCTCGAATACGGCATCAACGTCGCGCAGATTTTGCTGACGCGCGAAAACATCATCGACGACGACCAGCGCGAAAATATCCACAACACCTTTACCGCGCTCATGCGCACGGGCGTCGTGCCCATCGTCAACGAAAACGACACGGTCGCCACCGCCGAGCTCAAGCACATCGAAAACTTCGGCGACAACGATACGCTTTCTGCGGTCGTCGCGCGCATGTGCGAGGCTGACCTGCTCGTCATCTTCTCGGACATCGACGGGCTGTATGACTCTGACCCACGCAAGAACCCGCAGGCCCGGCTGATCGGGCAGGTGACCAAGATCGACGCCAAGATCCGCCGCATGGCGGGCGGCGCGGGCTCGGCGCACGGCACGGGCGGCATGGCCACCAAGATCACCGCCGCCGAGCTGTGCATGGACGCGGGCATCCCGATGCTGGTGGCAAACGGCGAAAAGGACGATATCCTATATGACATTGTGGACGGCAGGCCGGTCGGCACGCTGTTCGCGCGGGAGGAGGACCGCTGATGACAAAGTTCCACATCCACCAACGACTGACCGACGTGCTCTGCGGCACGGGCGCGCGCCTGTTCACCAAGGCGCAGATCATCGCGGCATTCCTCGGCGCGGCCGCCGGCGCCTTCCTCGGCGTGCAGGCCTACTACCACGGCTGGCTGGGCTGACCGCCCCGCCCCTACTGCTGAAATCCAATATACGAATGAGGTGACGCCCCATGCGGCAACTGATGGACATCGCCGAGGCGGCGCGCCGCGTCAAGCACGCGGTGGCAAAGCTCGGCACCAACGACAAAAACTGCGGCCTGTGCGCCATCGCGGACGCGCTCGAGGCGCACGCGGACGAGATCATCGCCGCCAACCGCACCGACATCGAAAACGGCCGTGCAAACGGCCTGTCCGCCGGCCTGATCGACCGCCTGATGCTGGACAAAAAGCGCATCGCGGGCATTGCGGAGGGCTGCCGGCAGGTGGCCGCGCTGCCCGACCCGGTCGGCGAGGTGCTCGGCATGCACAAGCGCCCGAACGGCCTTGTCATCGGCCGCAAGCGCGTGCCGATGGGCGTCATCGGCATCATCTATGAGGCGCGCCCCAACGTCACGGTCGACGCGGCCGCGCTGTGCTTCAAGGCGGGCTCGGCCTGCATCCTGCGCGGCGGCAAGGAGGCGTTCCACTCCTCGCTGTGCCTGACCAACCTGATGCGCGCCGCGCTCGAGGCCGAGGGTCTGCCCGCAGACGCGATCAACCTGGTCGAGGATACCTCGCGCGACAGCGCCAACCAGATGATGAAGATGAACGGCTATCTGGACGTGCTCATCCCGCGCGGCGGCGCGGGGCTGATCCGCGCGGTCGTGCAGAACGCGACCGTGCCGGTCATCGAGACGGGCACGGGTAACTGCCACGTCTATGTCGACGCGTCGGCCAACCTCGACATGGCGCGGGATATCCTTATCAATGCCAAGTGCCAGCGGCCGAGCGTGTGCAACGCCGCCGAAAGCCTGCTGGTGCACAAGGATGTTGCGGCGGCCTTCCTTCCGATGGCAGCCGAAGGGCTGTCGCCCGACGGCGTCGTGCTGCACGGCTGCCCGCGCACGATGGAGATCCTCGGCGGCGCGGTGCAGCCCGCGACCGACGAGGACTACGGCCGCGAATACCTCGGCTATGAAATCTCGTGCAAGGTGGTCGACAGCCTCGACGAGGCCATCGACCATATCAACACCTACAACACCGGCCACTCGGAGTGCATCGTCACGCGGGACTACGATGCCGCGCAGCGGTTTTTGGACGAGGTGGACGCCGCGGCGGTCTACGTCAACGCCTCCACCCGCTTTACCGACGGCTTCGAGTTCGGCTTTGGCGCGGAGATCGGCATTTCCACCCAGAAGCTACACGCGCGCGGCCCGATGGGGCTGACCGCGCTGACCACCACCAAATATATCATCTACGGAAACGGACAGGTGCGCTGATGAACAGAACGATGGAGAAGGAGTACAAGTGGCGCGCGGACGAGGGCAAGCTGGGACAGGCGCTTTTGTGGGCCTCCTCCTGCATCGGCAGCCAGAGCCGCATCGTGCACATGCAGTCGCGGTATTTCGATACCGCGGACGGGCTGCTGCGCAGCCAGCAGGCTGCGCTGCGCCTGCGCCGCGAAAACAACAACAGCATCTGCTGCCTGAAATTGCGCAACGAAAACACGCCCGACGGCATGCGTGCGCACGAGGAGTACGAGTGCGCCGCCCCGTCCATCACCGAAGGGCTGCGCTGCCTGCCCCAGAAGGGCGCGCCCGCCGCGCTGTGCGCGCAGGCGCTCGCCGGCCCGCTTGAGGAGATCTGTGCAGTCGACTTCCGCCGCTGCGCCGTGCTCATCCAGCAGGGCGACATGGTGTGCGAGCTGGCGCTCGACCAAGGCATCATGCGCCGCGGGAACAACACCGCGCCGCTGTGCGAGATCGAGCTGGAGTATGTCGCGGGCAGCGAGCAGGCTTTCCGCGCACTCGCCGCCGACCTGGCCGGGCAGCTTGCGCTCGTGCCCGAGCCGGACAGCAAGCTCGTGCGCGCCATGCGCCTGTAAGCATCGGGAATGGCAAAAGGCCGCCCTCCGGGGCGGCTTTCCGTTTGTCAAAAAAGTCCTCGCGCCGCAGCGCGTATCATTTAGCCGCTCTGTGAGCGGCATCAAAAAAGCGAGCTCTGCCCGCTTTTTTTGATGCATTTCATTCGATCGGAAGCGTGGTTCCGATCGAGAGACTGTCGATGTCTTTCGACAGCCTCAAAGCCGCCCTCCGGGGCGGCCTTTTCTTGTCCCCGCGAACGATTGTGATAACTGCCGCAGGCGAAACGGCGCCGGAATTGTGCAAAGCGGATATTTTTGCGCACCCGCGCAATTCTCTCGCCGCGTTCTTGCAAAAATCCCCGTTTCCATGTATAATATACATGAAATTTGGGAGGGTAACTACACATGAACTTTGACAGCATCATCACCATCGCCGCGTTCGGCGTCTACCTGATCTTTATGATCTGTGTCGGTATGTACTTCATGGGCAAGAGCCGCACGACGAGCGAATACTTCCTCGGCGGGCGCAAGCTGGGCTCGTGGGTCACCTCGATGAGCGCGCAGGCGTCCGATATGTCGGGCTGGCTGCTCATGGGCCTGCCCGGCGCGGCCTACCTGTCCGGCGTCTCGGCCGGCTGGATCGCCATCGGCCTTGCCATTGGCACCTACCTCAACTGGCTGCTGGTCGCCAAGCCGCTGCGCCAGTACACCAAGGTCGCGGACGACGCGATCACGCTTCCGCAGTTCTTCAAAAACCGTTTTCAGGACGAAAGCGGCATGATCTCGGTCATCGCGGCCGTGTTCATCCTTGTGTTCTTCCTGTTCTACACCGCGTCCGGCTTTGTGTCCTGCGCCAAGCTGTTCTCCTCGGTGTTCGGCATTCCCTATCTGGCCTCGCTGGTCGTCGGCGCGGTCGTCGTCATCTCCTACACCTTCGCCGGCGGCTTTTTCGCCGTCTGCTGGACCGACTTCTTCCAGGGCATGCTGATGTTCTTCTGCGTCATCGCCGTGCCGAGCATCGCCATCGGCTCGCTGGGCGGCCCGTCCGACTTCTTCGCGCAGGTCGAGGCCTTTAACCCGGATTTCCTGAACATGTTCGTCGACGGCGCGAGCGGCACGCCGTACACCGCCGTCGGCATCATTTCACTTTTGGCATGGGGCCTTGGCTACTTCGGCCAGCCGCACATCCTGGTGCGCTTTATGGGCATCGAGTCCCCCGGCGCGATCAAGAAATCCCGCCGCATTGCGACCACCTGGGTGCTCATTTCACTGACGGCCGCCGTACTGATCGGCATGTCCGGCCGCATGTTCCTCGGCGACGGCCTGCTGGTCACCGCGGGCAATGAGGAAACCATCTACATCAACATGGTCAGCCGCATCTTCCCGGTGTTCATCGCCGGTATCTTCCTGTCCGCGATCCTCGCGGCCATCATGTCCACCGCGGACAGCCAGCTGCTGGTCACCGCCTCGGCCATCACCGAGGATTTCTACCACAACAAGATCCGTCCCAAGGCCTCCCCGATGGAGCTGATGTGGGTATCCCGCATCTGCGTCATCGCGGTCGCGCTGATCGCCGTGCTGATCGCCACCAACCAGAACAGCACCGTGCTCGGTCTGGTCGAGTATGCGTGGGCCGGCTTCGGCTCGGCCTTCGGCCCGCTGGTGCTGTGCTCGCTGTTCTGGCGCCGCGCCAATAAGTACGGCGCATACGCCGGCATCATCGTCGGCGGCGTGGTCGACCTCGTCTGGGCGCAGCTGTCCGGCGGCGTGTTCGACCTGTATGAGATCGTACCCGGCTTTGTCTGCGGCCTGCTCGCCATCATCGTGGTCAGCCTGCTGACCCCCGCCCCGTCCAAGGAAGTCACCGACAGGTTCGACTCCTACCGCACCTGTGAGGAATAAATGAAACGCAAACTCCGCTCTATCCTGTGGCTTGCCGCAGGCATCGTGCTCGCGCTGGGCGGGCTGTTCAAGGTGTCCGACGACCTGCTCCCCGCCCGGGAGCTGACCGCCGACACCGCCGTACACTTCATCGACGTCGGTCAGGGCGACGCGGCGCTGCTGCTCTCGGGCGGGCAGGCCGTACTGGTCGACGCGGGCACCTCGCAGAGCGCGGACAGCCTTGTCCGCTACCTGCAGGAACTGGGCGTGACCGAGCTGTACGCCGCCATCGCCACCCACCCGCACGCCGACCACATCGGCGGCATGGCGCAGGTGGTTGAGACGTTCCCCATCGGCCATTTCTACATGGGCGCGGAAACGCAGAACACCGCCACCTATGAGCGCATGCTCGACGCGCTGGACGCGCAGGGCGTGCCGGTCTCGGTGCCCGAGCCGGGCGACGAGCTGGTGTTCGACTCGGGCGCGTCGTTGGTGTTCCTCGGCCCGGCGGACGACGTGCCCAAAACCAACCTCAACGACCGCTCGCTCGTCTGCCTGTTCCGCGCGGGCGAACAGGACGTGCTGCTGATGGGCGACGCGGAAAGCGCCGCCGAGCAGTCGCTGCTGGCGCACTATCCCTCGCTGCGGTGCGACGTGCTCAAGGTCGGCCACCATGGCGCGGACACCTCCTCTTCCGTCGAGTTCCTGCGCACGGTGCAGCCGACGACCGCCGTGATCTCCTGCGGCGTGGACAACGACTACGGCCACCCCGACCCGCAGACGCTCGAAAACCTGTCCCTGGCGGGCGTGGATGACGTCCGCATCACCGCGCAAAGCGGCACGGTCATCCTCCCGCTCAACCCCCCGTCATCTAGCAAGGAGAATGCTGCATGAAACAGACCGGTATTGTCGACCGCTTTGAAGGCGACACTGTGGTTGTCGAAATCGGCGGAAGGCTGGTAAATTTCCCGCGTGCCGGCGCGCCCTCCATGCTCGCAGAAGGCATGGTGGTCGTCGTGCAAGACGGCCGCATCGCGGAGATCGACCAGATCGAGACCCAGCGGATCGAGGACGACATGCGCCGCCGCTTTGAGCGCATCCTCGGCAAGCAAACCGACGAATAATCCCCAATTAAGAAAGGCGAACGACCCATGGAAAAGAAACCCTTTTTGACACTGGAACAGGTGCAGGAGATCGCCAAGACCTACCCCACCCCGTTCCATATCTACGACGAGAAGGCCATCCGCGAAAACGCGCGCAAGGTAAAGCAGGCGTTTGCGTGGAACCCCGGCTTCAAGGAGTATTTCGCGGTCAAGGCCACGCCCAACCCGCGTCTGGTGCAGCTGCTGCATGAGGAAGGCTTCGGCTGCGACTGTTCGAGCTACACCGAGCTGCTGCTGAGCCGCGCCTGCGGCATCACCGGGCACGAGATCATGTTCTCCTCGAACGTCACCCCGAACGAGGACTTCAAACTGGCCAGCGACCTCGACGCCATCGTCAACTTCGACGACATCACCCACCTCGACTACTACGACAAGGTCGGCGAATGGAAGGAGACCATGTCCTGCCGCTTCAACCCGGGCGGCGACTTCGTGCTGGAAAACGAGATCATGGACACCCCGCAGGAAGCCAAATACGGCATGACCCGCGAACAGCTGATCGAGGCGTTCAAGTATATGAAGAGCAAGGGCGTCAAGCACTTCGGCATCCACGCCTTCCTCGCGTCCAACACGGTGGCCAACGAGTATTACCCCGCCCTCGCCCGCATCCTGTTCCAGCTGGCGGTCGAGGTGCGCAAGGAGACCGGCGTGCACATCGCGTTTATCAACCTGTCGGGCGGCGTGGGCATCCCCTACAAGCCGTGGCAGGAGCCGAACGACATCATGGCCATTGGCGAGGGTGTGCGCCGCGCGTTTGAAGAGGTGCTGGTGCCCGCGGGCATGGGCGATATCGCTATCTACACCGAGATGGGCCGCTACATCCTCGGCCCCTACGGCGCGCTGGTCGCCCAGTGCATCCACCACAAGCACACCTACAAGGAATACGCCGGTCTGGACGCGTGCGCGGCCAACCTGATGCGCCCGGCGATGTACGGCGCCTACCACCACATCACCGTGCTGGGCAAGGAGGACGCGCTGCACGACCGTACCTATGACGTGACCGGCGGCCTGTGCGAAAATAACGACAAGTTCGCCATCGACCGCAACCTGCCCCGCATTGACATCGGCGATTACGTCTATATCCACGATACGGGCGCGCACGGCTTCTCGATGGGCTACAACTACAACGGCAAGCTGCGCTCCGCCGAACTGCTGCTGCGTGAGGACGGCTCGGTCGAGCTGATCCGCCGCGCGGAGACCCCCAAGGATTACTTTGCAACGCTCGACTTCACCGGCCTGTTCGACGATATCCTGCGGTAAGCCCACCGGCCGCACCAACCACAACAGCAAAGCGCCCCCTGCACCGGCAAACGCCGGTGCAGGGGGCGCCGTTCTACGGCTGGAACTGCCGGGACAGTCCCGGCGCTACGCCTGCAGGTAATAGCCGATGCCGCGCTCGGCGTGGATCTGCGCCCGCGAACCGATGCCGCGCAGCTTGCGCCGCACGAGCGACAGGTAGACCTCGATCGCGTTGTAGGCGGCGCTGCTGTCCAGACCCCATACCTTTTGCCGCAGCGTATCGCGCGGCAGCACCTGTCCGGCGTGCAGCAGGAACAGCTCCAGCAGCTGCAATTCCTTGCGGGACAGGCGGATCTCGCCATCCGGGCCGCGCAGCAGGCAATGGCTGCGGTCGAGCGACAGGTCGCCCGCCTGCAGCAGCTGCGGCTGCAGCACCGGGCTGCGCCGCCCCAAGGCGCGCACACGCGCCAGCAGCTCGCCCAGCAGGTAGGGCTGGGCGAGCACATCGTCCGCGCCCGCGTCCAGGATGGCGATGCGGTCGCGGGCAGTCAGGCGCTGCGCCACGACCAGCAGCGGCATGGACAGGCCGTCCGCGCGCAGCGCGGGCAGCTGTCCGGCCATCTCGTCCACCGCGGCTTTTCCCGCCTGTCCGGTCAGCAGCAGCGCCGCGTCATACAGCCCGGCCGGACAGGGGCGCGGCATGTCCCCCAGCTGCGGCACATGATCGTAAAGCAGATGGTCGCGCCGCAGCGCCTGCGGTATTTTTTCGTTATCGGCGCCGCCGAGCACAAGGATGCGCATGGTTAAGCCCCTTCCCTTCCAAAAAAACTGTTGGATCGCCCCCGCACCACCGCGGGGACGGTATATTGCTTGCTTACCATTCTGGGGGTGCTTTGTGACGGTTTTGTGTAAAACCGATGGACAAACCATTAAGGTTTTTTAAAGACAGCGCCGCAGCGGTGCGCTTCCACCGTGCGCCGCCCTTGCGTTTTGCACAAAAGCAAGCTATAATAACTGTATAAAACGCAGATTGGAGCGAACAGCATGGCTTCCGACAAAACCAATGTGATGCGCGTGCTCGAACAGCATAAGATCGCCTACACCGCGCATGAATATCCCCACGGCAAGGAGGCGGTCGATGGTGAAACGGTCGCCCGGTTGCTCGGGCAGGATGTCCGGCAGGTATTCAAAACGCTGGTCGCACGCGGCAAATCGGGTGGGTACCACGTGTTTGTTATTCCGGTGGCAAAGGAGCTTGACCTGAAAAAGGCCGCCAAGGCCGCGGGCGAAAAGTCGGTCGAGCTGGTGCACGTCAAGGAACTGCTGGGGCTGACCGGCTATGTGCGCGGCGGCTGCTCGCCGGTCGGCATGAAAAAGGCCTTCCCGACCGTGTTTGACGCCAGCGTGCAGGACATTCCGACGGTCATCGTGTCCGCCGGCAAGATCGGCTACCAGATCGAGTGTGCGCCCGCCGACCTGATGGCGCTCGTGCGCGCCACCGCCGCGCCCATCACGACGGCGCCATAAGCGCGGCCGCGTCCGGGAACAGGGCGAACACGGTCTGCACGCCGCAGCCCGCCAGCTGGGCAAGCTTGGCGGCGAGCGTGGACGGGTCGTCGTACAGCACAAAATGCGCACGGCCGTCCGGGTCGGTGTAGGTGAAGTATTTGGCGCACAATTCGCGCGAAAAGAACGCCTGCGCGCCCGTGCGCGCGAGCAGCGCGTCGCGCTCGGCCGCTGTGAGCGTTTTGCCGTTTGACGAGGCCGAGGGCAGCATAAAATCCTGCGAGACCGGCTGCAAAAACGCCGCGATGCGCGCCGCGCCATAGATGCCCTGCAAGGACGAGATATAGGCGGTCAGGCTGCCGCCGGAGAGCGCGGTCGGTGTGGTCAGTATGGCATGGGTCAGCTGGCGGCCGCAGGCAAGCGGGACGTAAAACGGGATGCCCGCCGCGTGCAGCGCCGCGTCGAACGCGGCCAGCAGCACGCGGCCGCGCGGGGTGTCGTGCTCAAAATCGGCGAACACGCCGGGCGCGCCCGTACGCTGCGCCTCGAACACCAGATCGGCGGCCAGACGTTCGGCGTTGCAGTCGGTCAGGTCGCGCGGCGGGTCGCACAGGCCGAGCAGGCAGCGCGCCTCGGCGGTCGGCAGCTGCAAACGCTGCAGCGCCCCCGCCGGCGTGATGCCCAGGCACAGGTGCAGCACGGGCAGGCCTTGTCCGGCGGCGCGCGCCGTGTCCCGGCCGGTGCATACCAGAACCAGATTTTTCGTATATACCATCATGATCGACTCCCTTGTGCGGGTGCAGCGGCGCACGGCCGCCGCCGCGCCGCTGCACTGGACTTTTTGGACAAATTCCATTACACTATATGTGGCATCCCCCGATGTGAGAACGCAGGAGTGAACGAATGAGTAAACTGATCCCGGATTATGTGTTTGAATCCATCTATGATATCACGCCCGCGCTGCTGCAGCGGCACGGGATACGCGGCGTGCTGATCGACCTGGACGGCACCATGGCCTCGCACAAGGCCGCGCTGCCGCCCAGCCGGCTTGCGCCCTTTGTGCGCACGCTGCACGAGGCCGGGCTGCGCGTGCTGGTCTTTTCCAACAACCGCCGCACACGCGTGGGCAAATTCTGTCAGGCGCTGGGCGTGGACTATATCTGCCGTGCGACCAAGCCGCTCGCGCGCGGCTTCCGCCTTGCGGCCAGGCAGCTTGACCTGCCGTTTACGCAGATCGCGGTCGTGGGCGACCAGATCTTCACCGATGTGTTCGGCGGCAACCGCGTCGGCGCGCTGACCTGCTATGTGCAGACGCTCGACCGGCGGTATTTCTGGGTGAACGTCCGCTATCAGCTTGAGCGCGGCTTCATCGAACGCGGCCGCCGCCGTATGGAAGCGAGGGCACACCATGAGTAAGGCAAGATTCGGCCCGGCGGGCAACGCAGCGTCCTTTGCCGCCGCGGGCTACAAAAAAAGCGAGGACGCGCCCGCGTGGCTGGCGGCCATGGGGCTGACGGCCTACGAGTACCAGTGCGGCCGCGGCGTGCACTGCGGCGAGCAGACCGCGCGGAAAATCGGCGCGGCGGCGGCGCAGCACGGCATCGCCATGAGCATCCACGCGCCGTACTTCATCAACCTGTCCTCCGAGGAGCACGAGCGGATGGAAAAGAACATCGCCTATGTGCTCGATACGGCGCGGCTCGCCGTGCTGATGGGCGCAACGCGCATGGTCGTACACTGCGGCGGGCAGGGCAAGCTGACGCGCGATCGCGCGATGCAAAACTCTCACATCAACGTGCGCAATATCATGCGCGCGCTGGACGAGGCGCACCTGACCGGCTGCACGGTCTGCCTGGAGACGATGGGCAAACAGAGCGTGCTCGGCTCGGCCGAGGAGGTGCTGGAGCTGATCGCGGCGGACGAGCGCCTGCTGCCCTGCATCGACTTCGGGCACCTCAACTGCCGCACGGGCGGCGGCATGTCGACGCGCGAGGACGTCGCGCACCTGTTCGGCGTGATGGAAAAAACGATCGGCGTCGAACGCACGCGCGTGCTGCACGCGCATTTTTCCCACATCGAATACAACGCCAAGGGCGAGGTGCGGCACCTGACCTTTGCCGACACCGTGTTCGGGCCGGATTTTACGCCGGTCGCACAGGAGGCCGCCGCACGCGGCTACACCCCGACGTTTATCTGCGAATCGGCCGGCACGCAGGCCGAGGACGCGGTGACCATGATGCAAATTTTTCAAAAGGAGACGGAGAAATGAAAAAAGTGCTGCTGATCCACGGCCCCAACATCAACCTGACCGGCCAGCGGGAGCCGGGCATCTACGGTTCGGAAACACTTGCCGCCATCAACGCCGAGGTCGTCACCAAGTGCCAGCGGCTGGGCATGGACTGCGCGGTGTTCCAGTCCAACTCCGAGGGCGCGCTGATCGACCGCCTGCACGCCGCCCGCGAGGACTGCGACGCCATCATCATCAACGCGGGCGCGTATACGCATTACAGCTATGCGCTGCGCGACGCGATCGCGGCTGTGCGCCTGCCGACCGTCGAGGTGCACATGTCCAACGTCGACGCGCGCGAGGAATTCCGCCACCGGTCGGTCATCGGCCCAGTGTGCGCAGGCTCGATCGCGGGCTTTGGCAAGCACAGCTACCTGCTGGCCGTCGACGCGGTCAAGGCCATCCTGGAATGAGGCGGGCGGCATGAAACGGAAGGAATTACAGGCGCTACTGCTCGAGGCGCCGTTCGACGCGCTCGTGCTGACGGGCGAGGTCAGCCGCCGCTACGCGACCGGCTTCCACTCGACCGCGGGCGCGGTCTACCTGTCGGCAAAGCAGGCCGTATTCTACACCGATTTCCGCTATGTCGAGGCGGCGCGCGCCGCAGTCACGGATTTCGAGGTGCGCGAGATCGGCGTCGGCCGCAGCTATACGGCGGCGGTCAATGAGCTGATCGGGCAGGACGGCGTGCAGAAAATCGCGCTGGAGGACGAAACGCTCACCCATGCGGCGTTCACCCGCTGGGCGACCGCGCTGCACGCGACGGCCGTCCGGCTGGAGGACCGCGTCACGCGCCTGCGCGTTGCCAAAGAGGACGACGAGGTCGAGAAAATCGTCGCAGCGCAGCGCATCGCCGAGCAGGCATATGAGGAGGTCCTGAACGACATCCGCGCCGGCGTGACCGAAAAGGAGGTCGCCGCGCGACTGACCTACCTGATGCTGCACTACGGCGCGGAAAACATGTCGTTCGACCCGATTGTCGTGTCAGGCGCGAACAGCTCCAAGCCGCACGGCGTGCCGACGGAAAAGGAAATCGCCGCGGGCGATTTTGTCACGATGGACTTCGGCTGCATCGTCGACGGCTATTGCTCGGACATGACGCGCACGGTCGCGGTCGGCCATGTGACGGACGAGATGCAGCGCGTGTATGATACCGTGCTGAACGCCCAGCTTGCAGGCATCGCATGCTGCAAGGCGGGCGTGACCGGCAAGTCCGTTGACGGCGCGGCGCGCCGCGTGATCGAGGACGCGGGCTACGGCGACGCTTTCGGACACGGCTTTGGCCACGGCGTCGGGCTTGAAATCCACGAGGCGCCCACAGCCTCGTCGCGCGCAGAGGGCACGCTGCCCGCGGGCAGCATCCTGACCGCCGAGCCGGGCATCTATCTGCCGGGGAAATTCGGCGTGCGCATTGAGGACATGCTGTACGTCATTGAGGACGGCTGCATCAACCTGACCGAAGCGCCCAAGGCGCTGTGCATCCTGTGACCCATGCAGCGCGCAACCATGCTTGCGCGCTGCATGACACAAAAAATCCCCTGAGCCTGCGCTCAGGGGATTTTTTTGTGCTGGTTTTCAATTAGCGCTTGTTCGAGCGCTTCCAGATGTACATCTTGTCGGCATCCGCGATCAGCTGCTCGCGGAAGTCCGGATGCGCGACCGAGATCAGGTCCTCGGCGCGCTGCCACATGGACTTGCCCTTGAGGTTGACCATGCCGTACTCGGTGACGATATAGTGCACGGTCGTGCGCGGGTCGGTCGCGGTCGAGCCGTTCGCCAGCGTCGGGCGGATGCGGGACGCGACCGTGCCGTCCTTCTGCTGGAAGGTCGAGGACAGGCAGATAAAGCTCTTGCCGCCCTTGGACAGGTAGGCGCCCATGACAAAGTCGAGCTGGCCGCCCGTGCCGGAAATCTGCTTGGTGCCCGCGGACTCGGCGTTAACCTGACCGTACAGGTCGATGTCGACCGCGTTGTTGATCGAAATAAAGTTGTCGATGCCCGCAATGACGTGCACGTCGTTGGTATAGTCGACCGGCATGGACGCACACTCCGGGTTGTCGTTCAGGTAATCGTACAGCTTCTGCGTGCCGGCGGCAAAGGCGTACGCCTGACGGCCGCGGTCAATATTCTTGTTGCGGCCGGTGATCTTGCCCGCCTTGGCGATGTCGACAAAGGCGTCGACGTACATTTCGGTGTGTACGCCCAGATCCTTCAGGTCGGACTCGGCGATCATCGCGCCGATGGTGTTCGGCATGCCGCCGATGCCCAGCTGCAGGCACGCGCCGTTCGGGATCTCGGGCACGATCAGCTCTGCGACCTTCTTGTCGACCTCGGTGGCCGGGACCGAGCCCATCTGCGGCATCGGGGCGTTATTGCCCTCGACAATACCGGTGACCTCGGACACATGGATGCAGTCCTCCATGCCGCCCAGGCAGCGCGGCATATTTTCGTTGACCTCGACAAAGATCTTGTCCGCCACATCGCAGACCGCGCGCAGGTGCGACGCCTGCGGGCCGAAGCTGAAAAAGCCGTGGCTGTCCATCGGGGCGACCTGCAGGAAGGCCACGTCGACATGGCCGATGCTCTCGCGGTAGAAGCGCGGCAGCTCGGAATAGCGCATGGGCGCGTAAAAGCCCGCGCCGGTGGCGATGAACTTGCGCTCGACACCCGACATGTGCCACGAGTTCCACGTCATGTGCGCGGCCGGGTCGTCGATCTTATAAATCTCGGGCGCGCGCATCAGCACGCCGCCGCGGAAGTTGACGTCGGTCAGCTCGGGCAGGCGCTTGGCCATCGCCTGATCGATCACGTCCGGCGTGCCGACGCACCAGCCGTAGTCCACCCAGTGGCCGGATTCCACCGCCTTAACGGCCTCTTCCGCCGTCGTCAGCTTGCTCTGATACAGTGCAGTATAGTCCATTCCTATGATTCCCTCCGCATTTTGTCTATTCTTTAACAATCTTAATTTATTATACTATAATCCAAAATACAGGTCAAGCGGCGCTTTGCATTGCACCAAAACATTCCCACAACCGCCCCAAAAAGTTTTCCTTGATTTTCTGAAATAAAGTGGTACAATGGTAAATGACTTTCACAGCACAGTGATTGAACGCGAAATTTAGGAGGGTTTTTATGAAAACCAAAAAGCTTCTGGCGCTGCTTCTGGCCGGCGCGATGAGCCTTTCCCTGCTGGCCGGCTGCGGCGGCGGCACGGATGCGGCAACGGATGACACCGCTGCGGACGATACCAGCGGCGTGTCCACCGATGCCGAGAGCGACTTGTCCTATGTGCAGGGCAACGGCAAGATGGTGATTGGCTACACGGTTTACGAGCCGATGAACTACACCGACGAAAACGGCGAATTCACCGGTTTTGATACCGAGTTTGCCAAGGCAGTCTGCGAAAAGCTGGGCGTAGAGCCTGAGTTTGTCGAGATCAACTGGGACACCAAGGTCATCGAGCTGGACGCCAAGAGCATCGACTGCATCTGGAACGGCATGACGATCACCGACGACCTCAAGGAGAATATCGCGGTCTCCGACCCGTACGTCAAGAACATGCAGGTCGTTGTCATCAAGGACAGCAATAAGGATACTTACACCGACACCGCTTCGCTCTCCGGCGCCAATCTGGTAGCCGAGGCCGGTTCGGCCGGTCAGGCCGCGATTGAGGCAGACGCGAACCTGTCCAAGGCCAACCTGACGACCGTGACCAAGCAGACCGACGCGCTGCTTGAAATCGAGTCCGGCGCATCCGACGCGGCGGTACTCGACTGGACGCTCGCCAAGAGCATGATCGGCGAGGGCACCGACTTTGCCGACCTGATGATGATCGACGGCGCCGAGCTGAGCGTCGAGGAGTACGGCATCGGCTTCCGCAAGGACAGCGACCTGTGCACCGAGGTCAACAAGATCATGGCCGAGCTGATCGAGGACGGCACGCTGCCCGCACTGGCCGAGAAGTACGGCCTGAGCTTGGCGGAATAAGGTTTGTAACAGAAAATCAGGGCTGACGGGACAGCATTTCCATGCTGCCCCGCCGGCCTTTGTTTGGGGAAAGGGTATTTTTGTATGTCTGCCTCTGTCATTTTTGCCAGCCTGACCAAGACCTTCGGCATCAACTGCCAGATCTTCTTTGTCACGCTGCTGTTCGCGCTGCCGCTCGGGCTGATCATCTCGTTCGGCTCGATGAGCCGGTTCACGCCGCTGCGCGCCATTGTCAAAACCTTTGTCTGGATCATCCGCGGCACGCCGCTGATGCTGCAGATCATCATTATCTTTTACGGCCCCGGCCTGCTGTGGGACGGCGATTTGCTGCCCCGCGTGACTGCGGCGTGCGTGGCGTTCGTCATCAACTACGCCTGCTACTTTTCCGAAATCTATCGCGGCGGCATCCAGTCCATCCCGCGTGGCCAGTATGAGGCCGGACAGGTGCTCGGCATGACCAAAAGCCAGATCTTCTTCAAGGTGACGCTGCTGCAGGTCATCAAGCGCGTCATCCCGCCGATGGGCAACGAGTTTATGACGCTCATCAAGGACACCGCGCTGGCCAACGTCATCGCGACCAAGGAGATCATCATGATGAGCCGAGAATATGCGACCAAGGGCCTGATCTGGCCGCTGTTCTCGACCGCCCTGTTCTTCCTGCTGTTCTGCGGTATCCTGACGCTGCTGTTCGGCTGGCTGGAAAAGAAAATGGACTATTTCCGCGTGTAAGGAGGCGCCGCACATGCCCATTCTTGAAGTAGAACATATCAACAAGAGCTTCGGCGCCACCAAGGTGCTCGACGACATCAGCTTTTCGCTCGAGCGCGGCAAGGCGCTGGCCATCATCGGGTCGAGCGGCTCGGGCAAGACGACGCTTTTGCGCTGCCTAAACTTCCTCGAGACGCCGAACGGCGGCCGCATTCTGGTAAACGGCGAGACGCTGTTCGACGCGGCCGACCACGCCGCCAAGTCGGATGCCGAGATCCGCAAACGCCGCCTGCACTTCGGCATGGTGTTCCAGTCGTTCAACCTGTTCCCGCAGTATACGGCGCTGGAAAACGTCATGCTGGCCAGCCTGCTGCTCGCCAAGGGGCGGCCGGATTACAAACGGAACAAGCGCGCCATCCACGAGGAGATCGAAGGCCACGCCATCGAGCTGCTCAGCCGGATGAGCCTTGAGGGGCGCATGAGCCACTATCCGCACCAGCTGTCCGGCGGCCAGCAGCAGCGCGTGGCGATTGCGCGCGCGCTCGCCCTGCATCCGGACATCCTGTGCTTTGACGAGCCGACCTCGGCGCTCGACCCCGAGCTGACCGGCGAGGTGCTCCGGGTTATCCGCTCGCTGGCCGAACAGCACACCACAATGATCATCGTCACGCACGAAATGGCCTTTGCCCGCGATGTGGCCGACCATGTGCTGTTCATGGACGGCGGCGTGATTGTCGAGCAGGGCGCGCCCGCCGAGTTATTCGAAAATACCCAAAATGAACGCACAAAAGCATTCCTCAGTCGTTTTTCACAAAACAGCTAAAGAACGGCAGAGGTTACAAAAACTTTTCGTCACTTTCCACCAACTACCCATTTACAAACCGGCGTAAATACGATAAAATAATCCCGTATTGAAGAATGCGGGATTTTTTATTGTCTTTTTGTACAGGAACGCTTGGTTATTTTTTGATGATTTTTTTGTTTGTTTGTGTTGAAGTCGTGGCATGGATTTGCTACAATAAAGGCACAGGACAAAACCGTCCTGCAAAGATATAAAAGCCCGCACGGCCTTTTATGAATTTAAAGAATGGAGATGTATCAATTATGGCTATGGATGCTTTCAGCGCCTCCCTGATGCAGGACAAGAGAGAGATCATCATCGCCCCCACCATTTACAAGTTTGCCAACTTCGGCGAGTTCGCCGCCCAGTTCAAGCTTGGTGAGCGCGATGTCGTCCTGACCAACGAATTCATCTACAAGCCCTTCATGGAGGAGCTTGGCCTGAAGAGCAAGTTCGTGTTCCAGGAGAAGTTCGGCGCAGGCGAACCCTCCGAGGCTATGATCGAAACCATGTATGAGGCCATTCCGTACGACGATTACGACCGCGTTATCGCCATCGGCGGCGGCGCGATCATGGATTTGTGCAAGCTGCTCGGCTGCAAGCGCCCGGCTTCGGTACACGAGCTGTACTTCAAGCGCGAGCCGGTTGTACATGAAAAGGAAGTTATCGCCATCCCGACCACCTGCGGCACCGGCTCCGAGGTGACCAACATCTCGGTCGCCATCGTCAAGGACGAGAAGGACGGCAAGCTGACCGGCGGCGAGACCAAGCTCGGCCTGGTTTCCGACGACATCATCCCGAACAAGGTCTGCCTGATCCCCGACCTGCTCAAGACCCTGCCGTATAAGCCGTTCGCATCCTCCGCGATCGACGCGCTGATCCATGCGACCGAGTCCTACCTGTCCCCGCACCGCAAGACCATGACCTCCGAGATGTACTCGGTCAAGGCGATGGAAATGATCCTCAAGGGCTTCGTCATGATCGGCGAGAAGGGCCCGGACGCCCGCCTCGAGTACCTCGACGAGTTCGTTACCGCTTCGCTGTTCGCCGGCATCGCCTTCCTGAAGGCCGGCTGCGCGACCGTACACGGTATGTCCTTCCCGCTCGGCGGCACCTACCATGTCCCGCACGGCGAGTCCAACTACGCCCTGTTCGGCAAGATCCTCGAGATCTACGACGAGAAGAACCCGGACGGCGAGCTGCTCAACTTCAAGAAGCTGGTCAGCAGCATCCTCGGCTGCGAGGTCAAGGACGCTATCCCGCAGCTCAACGCACTGCTCGAAAAGGTCCTGCCGCTCAAGCCGCTGCATGAGTACGGCTTCAAGGAGGAGGACATCAAGAGCTTTGCCCAGTCCGTCGAGGCCAACCAGCAGCGCCTGATCACCAACTCCTACATCACCCCGTGGACGATCGAACTGAGCGAGCGCGTATACCGCGAGTGCTTCTGAGCCCAGAAAGCGTTTCGCCTGAACAGGGCGGGGACCCCCGCGTTCCCCGCCCTGTTTTTTGTTGAAAGGCCGGCCTGCCGCGCGGCAGCCGCTTGGAATGTTTCAAAAAAGAGAAAGGATACTTGATCGCTATGATGACCAAAGACCAGTACATTGAGTCCCTGCGCAAGCTGAAGCTCAACCTGTATATGTTCGGTGAGAAGGTGGAAAACCCGGTAGACGACCCGGTCATCCGCCCCTCGCTCAACTCCTTCGCCGCCACCTATGAGCTGGCCGAGGACCCCCAGTACGAAGACCTGATGACCGCGACCAGCCACATCACGGGCAAGAAGATCAACCGCTTCACCCACATGCACCAGTCGACCGACGACCTGATCCGCAAGGTCAAGATGCAGCGTCTGCTCGGCCAGAAGACGGCCGCCTGCTTCCAGCGCTGCGTCGGTATGGACGCGATGAACGCGGTGTTCTCCTCGACCTATGAGATCGACGAGGCCTGCGGCACCAAGTACCACGAGAACTTCGTCAAGTTCCTCACCCGCGTGCAGGACGAGGACCTCGCGGTTGACGGCGCGATGACCGACGTCAAGGGCGACCGTTCGCTCGCCCCGTCCAAGCAGGCCGACCCCGACCTGTTCCTGCATGTCGTTGAGCGCACTGCCGACGGCGTTTACGTCACCGGCGCCAAGGCGCACCAGACCGGCTTTGTCAACAGCCATGAAGTGCTGGTCATGCCGACCATCTCGATGCGCGAGGGCGACGAGGACTACGCGATCTCCTTCGCGGTCCCGACCGATTCCGAGGGCATCACGCTGATCTACGGCCGCCAGTCCTGCGACACCCGCAAGACCGAGCAGTACAATGACATCGACGTGGGCAACAAGGTATACGGCGGCCATGAAGTGCTGGTCATCTTCGACCGTGTATTCGTCCCGAACGACCGCATTTTCCTCAACGGCGAGGTCAAGTTCGCGGGCATGATCGTCGAGCGCTTTGCAGGCTACCACCGCCAGTCCTACGGCGGCTGCAAGGTCGGCGTGGGCGACGTGCTGATCGGCGCGACCGCGCTGGCGGGCGACATGGCGGGTTCGTCCAAGGCGTCCCACGTCAAGGATAAGCTGATCGAGATGACCCACCTGAACGAGACCCTGTACTGCTGCGGCATCGCGTGCTCGTCGCAGGGCGCCAAGACCAAGGCCGGCAACTACCTGATCGACCTGCTGCTGGCCAACGTCTGCAAGCAAAACGTCACCCGCTTCCCGTACGAGATCGCGCGTCTGGCGCAGGATCTGGCGGGCGGCCTGATGGTAACCCAGCCCTCCGAGGCGGACTACCGCAACCCGGCCCTCAAGCCCTATATCGAGAAGTACCTCAAGGGCGTTGCCTCCGTGCCGACCGAGGACCGCATGCGCGTGCTGCGCCTGATCGAGAACATGACGATGGGTACTGCGGCTGTCGGCTACCTGCCGGAGTCCATGCACGGCGCAGGCTCGCCCCAGGCGCAGCGCATCATGATTGCCCGTCAGTCCAACCTGGAGATGAAGAAGGAACTGGCCAAGAAGATCGCCCGTATCCAGTAATCTCTGCGCATTCCATAGGCACTCATGGGGCACCGTGGGTGCCTATGTTTGCAATGGCAACCCATATCACGATCCCTGCCAAAGGAGGCGCCACGCACCATGCTGCGCTGCACAGTTAAATTCTGCGGCGGATGTAACCCCCGCTTCGACCGCGGGGAGGCCTACCACACCGTGCGCACCTCCCTTGCGGACGCCGCCACGTTCTCCTATCCGGAGGACGGCGCCCAATACGACGTCCTGCTGATCATCCGGGGCTGCACAGGCTGTTCCTACCTGTATGAGGACATCGACGCGAAGCACCGCGTCATCCTCGATGCGAAGGAGGGCATCGGGCAGGCCATCGACGCGATCCGGCAACTGGCGTAGATTGCACAGCCGTGCGCACGGCTGTGATCACTGTGAGGAGGATGATAGAAATGAAGAAAGTAAGCATTATCTCGGCGGAAGAGGCTGCGCTCAAGGTACAGGACGGCGACACCATCGCCACCGGCGGCTTTGTCAGCTGTGCCTGCCCGGAAACCCTGTCCAAGGCGCTGGAAAAGCGCTTCCTCGAGACCGGCCACCCGAACAACCTGACGCTGTTCTTCGCAGCCGGCCAAGGCCACCGCGACGGCACCGGCGGCGACCACTACGGCCATGAGGGCATGGTCAAGCGCGTCATCGGCGGCCACTGGGACCGCGCGCCCCGTTTGGGCGAGCTGGCGCTCTCCAACAAGATCGAGGCGTACAACCTGCCGCAGGGCGTTATCTCCCACATGTACCGCGACATCGCGGCGCACAACATCGGCACGATCACCCACGTCGGCCTGAAGACCTTCGCCGACCCGCGCAACGGCGGCGGCAAGCTCAACGACTGCACTAAGGAAGACCTGGTCAAGATCGTCAACATCGAAGGTCAGGAGCGCCTGCTGTACAAGGGTTTCCCGATCAACGTCGTCTTCCTGCGCGCATCCTACTGCGACGAATACGGCAACTGCACCGTACATAGGGAGATCGGCCCGCTCGACGTCACCGCTATGGCGCAGGCATGCAAGAACTCGGGCGGCAAGGTCATCGTACAGGTCGAGAAGATCGTACAGGGCGGCTCGCTCGACCCCAAGCTGGTCGCCATCCCGGGCATCTACGTCGACTCGGTCGTCATCGGCTCGGACGAGGAGAACATGCAGTGCCTCGGCATGCCGTATGACGGCGCGCTGACCGGCGAGTTCCGCATCCCGGTCGACGCCATCCCGCCCATCCCGATGGACGCCAAGAAGATCATCGCCCGCCGCGCGGCCATGGAGCTGCCGCCCGACGCGATCGTCAACCTCGGCACCGGTGCACCGGAGAAGATCGCCAACGTCGCAGCCGAAGAGGGCATCTCGGACAAGATGACGCTGACCGTCGAGGCCGGTTCGATCGCAGGCGTACCCTACGGCGGCACCCAGTTCGGCGCGGCTGCCAACGCAATGTGCATCATCCCGCACAACGTGCAGTTTGACTTCTATCAGGGCGGCGGCCTTGACGTTGCGTTCCTCGGCCTTGCAGAAACCGCCCCCAACGGCGACCTGAACGTTTCCAAGTTCGGCACCCGTCTGGCCGGCGCCGGCGGCTTTATCGACATCACCCAGAACGCCAAGAAGGTCGTCTACTGCGGCACCTTCACGGCCAAGGGACTCAAGACCGCCTGCGAGGACGGCAAGCTCGTCATCACGCAGGAGGGCGCCAAGAAGAAGTTCGTCAAGCAGGTCGAGCACATCACCTTCTCGGGCGACTACGCCAACGAGGTGCACCAGCCCGTGCTGTACATCACCGAGCGCGCGGTGTTCGAGCTGCGCCCCGAAGGCGTCACCCTGATCGAGATCGCGCCCGGCATCGACCTGCAGACGCAGGTGCTCGACCAGATGGAATTCGAGCCCCAGATCGCCAAGCAGCCGGACGGCTCGATCAAGCTGATGGACAGCCGCATCTTCCGCGACGAGCTGATGGGGCTGGCGAACGATTAACTGCCGGTCGATTGCTTGCATCTGTTGTGCAGATTATGGTTAATTTGTTAAGTGTTTAACAAACTTTCGCAAAACCCCTTGCATTTTTCCGCAGACTTGATAAAATATTAACGAACTCGAAAGTAGTATCACCACGGCACCGGTGCGCCCGGTGCCCGAGAAGAAAAGGAGTAACAGCCAAATGAACGTTTACATCTGTTCTGCTGCCCGCACCGCCATCGGCACTTACGGCGGTACCCTGCGCGACGTACCCGCTGCCCAGCTGGGCATTGCTGCCGCCAACGCTGCGGTAGAGCGCGCCGGCGTTGACAAGGCCGCGATCGACGAGTGCCTGTTCGGTCAGGTGCTGCAGGGCGGCGTTGGCCAGAACGTAGCCCGTCAGGTTTCGCTCGGCATCGGCATGCCGCTCGAGACCCCCGCGATGACCCTCAACAAGGTTTGCGCCTCCTCGATGCGCGCCATTTCGCTCGGCTCCCAGATCATCCGCTCGGGCGAAGACCAGATGATGCTGGTCGGCGGCTGCGAGTCCATGTCCGG
>NZ_CALWUN010000023.1 GCF_944384735.1 uncultured Agathobaculum sp.
ATCTTGCTTGCATTCTCGCCGAGCGACGTAATGATGCTGGGCTGGAAGAACGCCGAGCTCATCAGGTTGGTCGACGACGTGTACGACGTGTACTTGCTGGAAAGCTGCACCAGCTGGTCGCTGATGCTGCGGTATGCCTCCTGCTGCCAAAGCAGGATCTGCTGATTCTGCTTCTGGGTGTCGATTTTGGTCTTGATGCCCGACACCATGCCTTCAATCATGGATTCGGTATCCAGACCGCTGGCAAGGCCGCTGATGATATTGCTCGAACGGCTTCCGTAAATGCTGGAGGCACTGCTGCTGCTTACACTGCTGACTGCCATATAGACCCGCTCCTCTCCTATTGCGCATACCCTTTTGAGGGTATAGGTTTTTAAAAAATGACTAAAAATAAAATTTCTTCTATGTTTTTATTTCGACATGTAGTATACTTAACATAAGAGTGCAAGAGAATTTTTTCAGGCAAGGAAGTGATTTCAATGGCAAAAATCATTGCCATCACCAATCAGAAAGGCGGTGTCGGAAAGACGACCACGGCGGCCGCGCTGATCGCGTCGCTTTCCGAACGCGGATATAAAATCCTGGGCGTCGACCTGGACCCGCAGGGCAACCTCGGCTTCAGCCTTGGTGTGGATATCGAGAATGTGCACACGCTGTACGAGGTGTTCAAAAAGCAGATCACGATCGAACAGGCGATCTGCCCGATGGCCTACGGCGACCTGCTCTCCTCCAACATCCTGCTGTCGGGCGTCGAGCTGGAATGCAACAAACCCGGGCGTGAATACATGCTCAAAACCGAGCTGTCCATGGTCTCCGAGCGCTACGACTTCATCATCATCGACACGCCCCCGGCACTCAACCTGCTGACGGTCAACGCCTATGTCGCCTCCGACAACCTCATCATCCCGATGGCGCCCGAGATCCTCAGCCTGCTCGGCGTGACACAGATCAAGGAAACCATCGAAACCGTGCGGCAGTATTACAACCCCAGCCTGCATGTCATCGGCATCCTGCTCAATAAATTCAACGCCCGGCTCAACCTCAACCGCGACGTGCTGGAACTGTCCCAGCAGATCGCCCAACAGCTCGGCACCAAGGTGTTCAACGCCAAGATCCGCCAGAGCGTTATGGTGGCCGAAGCGCCTGCACACGGCGAAAGTATCGTTACCTACTCCCCCGCCTGCAAACCCGCCTTGGATTTTATCGCGCTGGTCGATGAAATCCTGTCCGACATGCACTGAACAAAGGAGGAAGCTGCACCCCTATGGCAACCAAACGAAGCAATAAGACCGCCCGTGTGTTAAACCTGATCGCCAGTCCCAGCGAATCCGAACAGGACGCGCAGCAGGCCGCCCCAGCGCCGGAACAGCCCGCTGCCGGGGCCAAACCCGCCAAGGAAGCCGATACACCGACCAAGGAAGCTGCCAAGCCCGCCAAGCCTGCCAAGGAAAAAACCTCCAAGGGCGTAGCGTCCAAGGCCGCAAAAAATAAGGAAGCCGCCCCGGCACAGTCCGCTGCCGAGCCTGCATCCGCCCCCACACCCGTACCGGCGCCGCCTCCGGCCGCGCCGCAGCCGGTCGTGCCGATCTTGCAGAACGTCCGTGAAAAGGAGCAGGCGCTGTCGGATGACATCAAATCCGGCCTGCTGCAAGCGCTGACCGAAGCGGAAACCGCCGCGTCCCCGGATGTCCCCGCCCCACCGGAGCAGACGGATATCCCCGCGGAGCCGTCAGCCGCCCCTGCGGCAGCACAGCCGGTCGAGACGCCGCCCGCAGCCATACCGCAGTCGGAACCCGAACCGGCGCCGGAACATGAGGAACCTGCGCTGGAGGCCGCGCCGCCGGACATCGAAACCGCGCTGGCCGCGTCGCTGGCCGCCGCTGCGCCCGCAAGCACCACACAGACGGAAACAACCGTTCCCGAACCTGTCCCAACGCCCGCCGCACCCGGACAGGCCGTTGTCACGCCTGCACCCACTCCCGCAGAGCCCGTGCCGGCCGCTGCCGAGCCTGCACCTACTCCCGCAGAGCCCGTATCGGCCGCTGCCGAGCCTGCACCTACTCCCGCAGAGCCCGTATCGGCCGCTGCCGAGCCTGCACCCACTCCGGAGCCCCAGCCGGCTGCTGCCGAGCCTGCACCCACTCCGGAGCCCCAGCCGGCTGCTGCCGAGCCTGCACCCGCTCCCACAGAACCCGCGGCGGCTGCCGCCGAGCCTGCGCCGGCACCCGCTGCGGCGCAGCAGGCCGCCCAGCCTGCCCCATCCAAGGACGGGCTGTATACCCCCACCGGTGCGACCGAGGTGGAATACACCAATGTGCTGCAGGCACTGGTTGAGGACATTGCGCCCTACTACATCTGCAACATGCTGCAATGCAGCTGCCAGCGCTGTATCGCGGATATGAAGGCGCTTGCACTGACCAACCTGCCCTCCAAATATGTGGTGCTGGAAAAGAACCACAAGGTCGCCTACATGAGCGTGTATGCCGCGCGATATGATAAGCTGCTGTCCGTGCAGATGATGCGCGCCTGCGTTATGGTCAACGAGCATCCGCATCATTAACCCCTGTAAAAACACAAAATCCTGCGCCCAACCATGGCGCAGGATTTTTCATTGCCCAAGGCACACCAGCGCAGATGCGCCCGGGGCATGCACTTACTTTTTGTTGTCGCCGCGAAGCAGATGCAGCAGTTCGATCGGGGATTCCTTCTCCTGTGCTGCGGAACGGTTTTCCCGCTGCGCTTCCACCAGTTCGGTGCGCAGCACGGCAATGTCGCGCGGCGCATCCACCGACAGACGCACGCGCCCCTGCCCGATTTCCTGAACCGTTACCACGATCCGGTCGCCTATCATAAAGGACTGGCCTTCTTTTCGCTGCAGGATCAGCATGCTCCGTTATCCCTCTTTCCCAGTGATGAAAGTGAGCGCCGCATCTCATAGTCCTCCAAGATGACCTGCCGCGCCTGCCGTGTCTGATCGTTGAGCGCGATCGGGCAGCGCAGGTTCACCGTGCTTTCCGATACCGGGCTTTCCACCCGGCACAGCACATAGTAGCACAAATCCTCGCTTTTCCCGACCTCCAGCCGCTGCAGCTCCTCAGCTGCCGGCTGGGGACGGTACTCCGGCATGATCATAAAAGGATTGAGCAGCGTAAACGCCAAAAACGGCGTTTTTACGCTTTGCAGGCACAGCAGGAAATCATCCTCCTCCGAAAACGGAAGCAGGACAAACTCCTTTTCCTCCTCAAACCCGAACAGGCCGTCGGCAAAGCGGAGCGTCGTGCTGTCGTCGATCCTCAGCTCACCAAAATATTTGGTTTGGATGTTCATTCCCCTGCTCCTTCTCAGGCCTTCTCATCAAGCGGCACATAGTCCGGATCCGCAGACGGCGGCACATAGACCGGCCCGCCGATGTATTTGATGACAACGTCCGGCTGCTGGGTCACGGTAAACTCAATGTTGCCCGGGATGAACTCCACGTTGCCGTTGTCCATGCGCCAGTCAAAATTGAGTTTATCCATTTCATAGCGGATGTTGATTTCCGCATCGTCCCAGGTGATTTCCGGACCTGTGGTCGGCAGCCACTTCATGGCAAAATCCGTGTTCACCTGCTGTGATTCCATCGCGAACTGTGAGATCAGCTGTTGACCGATTTTTGCTTCCAACAATAAATCCCCCCGCCGCGCATAGGTCGCAGTTGTGTCGTATACCTTTTGTTGTCCACGCTGCGCGGCCTGTTCAATGCTCCGCATTGCGGTCGGCGAGACGGAATTGCGCGCTTCAAACGTGTCAATGTTGACCTTGATCGGCTTGCTCCGAATCTGCAGGCCGCCCTGATTTCTGGAAATCTCCAGATCGACCGTTGATCGCTGATAGTTTAGCTGCGCGTGGTTCACCTTCATCTCCAACTCGATGGGAACCGTTTTGATTTCGATTAATCGTTCCATCCATTACTCACCCTTTCCTTTTATTAACTGAAACTGAATTGACCGTTAATCGAACTTAGCTCATATAGTCAATAAAGGACTGCGACAAAATATCATTTCCCACACGAAGTGCCGCATTATAGCTGTACTGCGCATACGCGAACGTGGTCAGCGCATCCGCCAGATCCACCCGATCCAAGCCCTCAAACTGTGTTTGCAGCGTATCGCCGGTCGACACCAGCCGGGTGTCGTTGGATTTCAAAAACTGCGCCTCGGTATCCAGCTTGGTCCACTGCGCACGGAAATTGGAGTCGCTGTCCTGCATACTGCCAAACAGAGCCTCCGCGCGCTCAGAATCCGTACCACTCAACGCCCCGTTTTCAGAATCTGCGCGCGAATAAATCTCACCCAGCTCTGCGATGATGCATATCATATTATTAGGGATACCCGTATCAGTACCATCAGACGTACCGTAGCCCAACAGACCAATGCCCGAAATCGCGGAATTGAACGCCGTAGAGGGCACGACCTGCTCATTTTCGTCCAGCTGCATGCCAAGACCAATGTCCACAAACGCCGTTTCTTCGGCCATTTCCGCCAGCTGCGCCAACTCACCCTGATCCGTTGTGTTTACATCAATGCCACGGAAATACAGCTTGCCGTCCTTCAGTTCGAACGGCGCGTTGTCGCCGTCTGCACCGGCAAAGACAAACTTCTCGTTATATTGGGCATTGAGCGTCTGCACCATGCCCTCTGCGATGCCCTTGAGCGATTCGCCCAGCTGCTGACGCGCGCCGGCGTTGGTATCATTCTGCCCTTGTTCCGCAGCGGCCAGCGCATCCAGATACTGATTCTGCAGCTGCTGCAGGCTGCTGCCGGCGGCCTCAAACTTGCTGATCATCTCTTCGCTCATGCTCTGCTGCGCGGTGTTGCGCGCATAGGATGAGTGCAGGCGGAACGACTGCGTTGCCAGCGACGGCGACTCCGCATAGGAACTAAAGCGTCTCTGCGTCAACACCGTGTTCATCGACTGGAACTGGTTGAGCGTTGCCCGCGCCAGATGGCCGCGATAGGTGCGCAGCGTGCCATTGGTCGTAACTCGCATCATAACTTATCCACTACTCCTTTCGTTTAGCGTCCCACAATGCCCATGCCGTTGATGACCTTATCCATCGCCTCATCCAGCGCGGTCATCAGGCGGCAGGCGGCTGCAAAGGATTTCTGATATTGCAGCAGGTTGATGCCTTCATCGTTCAGGTCGACACCGGAAACGCTGTCGCGGCTGGTGTTGATCTCATCGGCCGCCGTTGCGTAGGTTTCGTAGAGCGTCGAGGTCGTGTTGATATGGGAACCGAGCACGCCTTCCATATTGGAATAGCCGCTCTCAATATTTCCCTTGTAGATGTTGGCCGTTGTCACTTCACCTGCGTCAATGGTCCCTGCACCCATGGTCAAGCCCGCAACCGGCTGGCCGTCGTCACCAGTAATTTGAATGCCGGTGACCACACTGCAAAGCCGTCCGGCTGCTACCGCGCCATCATTGAACGCAAATTTAATCTTTGTATCCGACGCAGTCGGTGGCGTTACCGTCAATACACCATCGAGTTCTGGCGTATTCTGAATCGTGGTCTGCAATTCTGTCACCAAATGTAAAATGGTATCATCCGCATCCGCGCCAGCAGTAAAATCCACTTCGATCGTGTGCTTCTGGTTCATGCTATCCAGATAGGTGATCTGCGCGGTTAATGTTTGACTAGTAAGGTCATTCTCTTGTGTCAGCGCACCACTGGTAAACGAAGTATTATTGGGGCGCACAATGTCCGTCGCCTTATAGCTGTATGCTTCATTGAGGATATTGAGGAAACGGTTGATATTATCGTTTTCCGTGCTGGCCGCATCGGGCTTGGTCGACGGCACGACGTTGGTTTCGCCGTTCTGCCACTTCTCGGATACAGAAATATTCGCCGCAGTAATGAGTTTGGACGGGTCATCCGGGTTATCACCCGCTGCAACGAACAGATTGCCTGCACCGTCAATCGTACCAACCATCGTAGCGCCCGTCGCATCCGTTGTATTGACGCGGTTCATCTCGGTTGCCAGCTTGTTGGCCAGCATGTCCAGAGAACGCATGTAGTATGGAATGCCGCGGATATCGCTGTAACCGGCCAGCGTGCTGAACTCGCCCGCGCCAACCAGCATCTGGCGGGTTGACTCGAGCGCACCATAGCCCATGCCGTTTTCAATATCGCCTTTATTGGAAACGACAGCCGGCGTCGCCTTCTGGCTGGAGAAGGAAATGTCAGCATTTGCATCCAATTCCATGCCTGTAATGTTAATAACGCCTGCGCCTTTATCCTTAGACACCATGCTGATGCCATTATCAACAATGGTGATATCAAACAAAGGCTGACCCATGGCATTCCGAAACTCCGGTCTTGCCTCCAAAGCTGCCTGTAGGAACCCAAGCGTCTGCCGACGCGCATCATCAACCGTAGGCACCGGGTCTCCCGGTGCTGTAACGTTAAACGAAACGGTAACGGTCTGCTCTACCCCATTGGCATCCGTATACTTGACCGTGATATCCTGCGCACCATCGGTTGCGTTTTTATCAAAGCGCAGGCCGCTGATCAGGAAACGCGAGTTCGTATCCGAGGTCTGGATACCATCCGGGTCAAACAACTCGCCGATGTTGAGCAGCATTTCTTCGCTGTCTGTCAGCGTCAGGTCAGCACGGCTGATGCCGTCGATCAGCGTCTGCCCCGGCTTGCCGGTCCTCGCGTCGACCATCTTGATGGTCAGCTTTTCGACCTCAAAGCCCGCGCCAAGGTTTTCCTTGCCGTAGGTGACGTCGATCTTCATATATTCGGACAGCGAATCGATCAGCGTATTGCGCTGGTCGCGCAGTTCGAGCACCGAATCGCCGTTGATATCCGCAATGCGGATCTGCTCGTTAAGCTCCTGAATCTTCTCCAGGATATTGTTCGCGTCCTGGATGTCCTCGTCATACAGCTGGAGCATGTTGTCGTAAACCTGCTGCAGCTTGGATGCGCTGGCGTTGAGCAGCGTGCAAAGGTCCTGCGCAGACTCACGCATCAGCGTTTCAAACTCCTGCTCGCCCACATGGTTTCCCAGCTCGCTGATGCGGCTGAACAGGTCCTGCAGCTGGGTGACGATGCCCTCTTTGTCGACGTTGTTGATAACGCTCTGCAGCTGGTCGAGCACATTGAGCGTGGCGTCGGTCGAGCCGACGCTGGCCATTTCCTTGCGGAAACGGATATCCAGATACGGGTCGCGCAGCTGGGAAACGCCCGCCAGCATAACGCCCGAGCCGACATTCGCCGAGCTGCTGGAATGGTACAAGCCGCCATTGTTGGTGATAAAGCTGTACTGGTCCAGCTGCTGACGGGTGTAACCCGGCGTGTTGATGTTGGAAATATTCTGTCCCGTAACATTGAGCGCCATCTGGCTGGCGATCATGCCCAAACGCGCTACGGTAAATTCACCAAAAGTCGCCATATCGGCGGTCCCTCCTTTTCAGTCATGCGTGGAAATCCGTATGTGCACCGCTGACGGATGCGGTCTGCTCCAACGTCTGCACCGGGTCGAAGCCCATCTGCGTCATCATGCCTTCCACTTCATGCAGGCTGCATTCCAAAGACGAGCGCGCCACCTCGGCTGCGCCACGGAAGAGCCGGTACTGTGCGGTAAGATTTTCGCCCGCCGCCTTGATCTCCATCCGCATTGCCTCATCCGGCACATGGTCCGGCAGCTCGGACAACCGGACGCCCTCCACGCCCAGCTCCGCCTGCAGCTTACCCCTGCGCTGGTCTGCGTTGCGCAGCGCCAGGGAAAGCGCCTGCTCGCGCTTCATGCACATGCCCAGCTTTTCCAGATCGTCCGACCGGACGGCGGCGGAAACATCCTTCTGCGCCGCAGTCAGTTGTTCCAGCGTACCCGTCAGGTCGCGGATCAGCTTGAGCATCTCCTGAAACGTAGCGGCCATCAGCATACACCTCCCAGCAGAAGGATCTGCCGTGCCAGACTATCCACCTGCACCTGATACGAGCCCGTCTGCACCTGCTGGCGCACCTGCGCGATATCGTCCGCGCGCTGCGTGCGCACCTCCTGCGAGATACGGCTGGCCAGCTCGATCGAAAAGCGCTGGTCCTGCGAGTAATGCGTCGACTGCAATTCCACGCTGTCATATTGCCCGGAAGTACGCGGCCGTCCTTCCACGGTTTCCAGTTGCATATGCGGCCTCTGAAGAGGGGTCATTCCTCCTGTTTTCGTAACCATCATACTCGGTCAACTCCTCATTCCGCTTTCAAAAACAAACAATCAATTCTGCTACAGATATTTAGTCTATCGGAAAAAAATGAAAAAAAATAAGCGGTAAACAGCATTTTTTGTTTATCGCTTATTTTTTCTTTGATATTTGGCGCTCACATGTGCGAATTGCTCAAATGGCGCACCAGTACGCCGGCAATATTTTCGCACGGCGCCTGCTGCATCACCGCGCCGATGTTGTTGGCCACCATCGGCATGCCGTATACCACACAGGATTCCTTGTCCTGCCCAATGGTATACGCGCCCTGCTTGCGCATTTCCAGCAGGCCCTTGGCGCCGTCGCTGCCCATACCGGTCATGATGATGCCGACCATGTGGCAGCGGACGTTTTCCGCCATCGAGTGGAACAGCGCGTCCACCGACGGGCAATGGCCGCTGACCTTTTCGCCCGGCAGGCAGGAAACCGTATACCGGTTGCCGTTGCGCACCACGCGCATCTGCTTGTCACCCGGCGCGATCAGCACCCGCCCGCGCACGATCTCGTCGCCGTGCTCGGCCTCCTTGACCTTCATCTTGCAGATGCGGTCGAGGCGTTCGGCGTACATCTTGGTAAATCCGGGCGGCATGTGCTGCACGACCACCATGCCCGGGATGTTGGCGGGCAGCCGCCGCAGCACGGCCAGCGTGGCTTCCGTGCCGCCGGTCGACGCGCCCAGGCCGATGATCACCTCGGCCGGCGCGGCGCCCACCTTGAGCGAGAGCGCCGTCGGACGCTTGGCCGCCGCGTTCGGCCGCATCAGCGGGCGGCGTACGCGCGCGCACGAGGCCACGACGATCTTGTTGGCCAGCGCATCGATAAAGCGGTCGTTGCCGTCGTTGCTGTCCGGCTTGCGCACAAAGTCCACCGCGCCAACGGCCATCGCGTCGAATACGCGCAGGTTGAGCGATGAGACCAGAATGATCGGGATCGGATGCACCGGCAGGATCTCCTTGACGAAATCAATGCCGTTCATGCCGGGCATTTCCACGTCCAGCGTCATCACATCCGGGTTGAGCACAGGCAGCTTTTTGCGCGCGTCCATCGCGTTGATCGCCTCGCCCACCACTTCTATATTCGGGAACTTGCGTAGCCCATTCTGGATGATATGACGCGCCAGCATCGAATCATCCACCACCATTACACGAATTTTCTTCGTGCCTTGTTCCATGCTTCCCATCCTTTCATGCCCTTTGGAACGTCGCCGGCCGCAAGATGCGGTACGGGCTCTTTTTGCTGATATTTTCCGAATGGCCGATCAGCAGGTAGCCGCCCGGGTTGGATGCATCGTAAAAACGCTGCACCAGTGCGTCCTTGGTCGGCTGGTCGAAATAGATCATCACGTTCCGGCAGAAAATCACATCAAATTTCAATTTGAACCGAATCGGGTCCATCAGGTTAAACGTACGGAAAATCACGTTATTGCGGATCTCGGGCGTCACGGTATACAGTCCGGTGTCATCCTTGCGCTTGACGAAATACTTCCTGCGCCATTCCTTCGGGATATCGGCCGGCAGCTCATAGGCCGGGTCCTTGGCCTCGGCCAGCACGCGCTGCGAGATATCGGTCGCCAGCACGCGGGCGTCCCACAGGCTGGCCTGCGCCCCCAGATATTCCTTGATGCACATGGAGATGTTATACGGCTCTTCCCCGGTCGAGCAGCCCGCGCTCCAGATGGACAGCACCTTGCGGCTGCTGTTGCGTCTGGTAAGATCCGGCAGGATCACCCGCATCAGGAAATCGTAGTGGTCCTTTTCGCGCATGAAATAGGTATAGTTGGTCGTCAGCTTGTTGAGCACGAACTCGACCTGCTCCTTATCCTTTTTTTGCAGCAGTTCGTCCACAAAATCCTTGAAGCTGGCGTAGCCCTGCGCCTGCAGCGACGCGGATAACCGGCTGTTGATGAGCAACCGTTTCTGTTTCAGGTTGATCCCAAAATTGTCCTGCATAAAGCTGACCATCCGCTGGAAATCCGAATCAGATAGCTGCATCATGTGTCAGCACCCCTTTGCAGATTATTCTCCCCTACCCTGCCGGTTCAGTCCGAAAGCAGCAGCGGGCAGTCGAGCACCAGCATCGTCCCCGAGCCGTTCGGCATCGCTGACATACCGGAAACAAACTTCTGCGCGTTGTGCGACGGCATAGGCAGGATGCTATCGACCGGGATATCGATGATCTGGCGGACCATGTCCACCAGGATGCCGATCTGCATTTCATTGACGTTCAGCACGATAATGCAGTCGGTGTCGATCGGCTCGATGCTCAGGCGCAGGCGCATATCGATCAGCGGGATGGTCTGGCCGCGCAGGTTGATGATGCCGCGGACATAATCCGGCACCATCGGCACGCGCGTGATCGGATAGTTGGTGATGATCTCGATCACGCTTTCCGCTTCGATGCCAAACTGCAGGTTATCGGTCTGGAATGTCAGGAACTTACGGGTCGCTACCTCGTTGAGATCCTTCTTCTCCATCTCCGCCTGCTCATCTTCGGTAGCAAACAGCATATTCTCATCAGACATGCTCTTTCTTCAACTCCTTCTTGCGTTATAAAGGGGGGATCAATACCCTGTGTAGCCCGTGCTGGACGTCAGGATATTGCCCACGTCCAGAATCAGGCTGATATTGCCGTCGCCAAGGATCGTGCAGCCCACGATGCCGGCATCCTTGATGCCAAAGCCGTTGAGGTAGGACGGGAGCGGCTTAATGACCACCTGCTGCTCGCCCAGCAGCTCGTCGACAAACAGGCAATAGGAATTTTCACTCGTCTCCACCCAGACAAAGATGCCGTCGTCGGTCGTCTCCGCCTTGGGCTCAAGGCCGTACAGCTCGTGCAGGCGCAGCACCGGATAGAAGTTATCCATCTTGCTGATCATCTCGCCCTTCATCGCGTCGTGGATGATATCAGACTCGGACGCCTTGAAGGACTGGCGGATGTTCTGTAGCGGGATAGTGAAGATCGAGTCGCCCACCGATACCTCCATGCCGTCCATAATGGCCGTGGTCAGCGGGATCTTGAGCGTGGTGCAGCTGCCCTTGCCGAACTCGCTGGTCATCTGCACAACACCCGCTACCGCCTCGATATTTTTTTTGACCACGTCCATGCCGACGCCGCGGCCGGAGAACTCGGTGACCTCGGTATTGGTCGAAAAGCCCGGCATCATCAGGAAGTTGAGGATCTCCTTCTGGCTGTAATCCACATCCGGGCTGGCAAGCCCCTGATTGATTGCCTTACGCAGCACAGCATCACTATCAACGCCCGCGCCGTCGTCCTCGATGCGGATAATGACCTCGCTGCCCGTGTTCTGCGCGGACAGGATGATCTCACCCTCCGGGTTTTTGCCCGCGTTGATACGGGTCTGCTCATCCGGCTCGATGCCGTGGTCCATCGAATTGCGCACAATGTGCATGATCGGGTCGCTGATCGCGTCAACGATAGTCTTATCGATCTCGGTATCCTCGCCGATGATGGTCAGGTTGGCGCGACGGCCCAACTTCTGGCCCATATCGCGCACGATGCGGCGCATCTTCTGGAATGTACCGGAAACCGGCACCATGCGCAGCGACATCGAAATATCCTGCAATTCGTCGGTCAGCTTGCGCAGCTGGCGCGCAGACTTATTGAAGTTATCCAGTTTGACGCCGTCAAGCCCCTTCAGGTCGGGCGAGGCGGTAACCATTGCCTCCGTGATGACGATTTCGCCGACGACCGCCATCAACTGGTCAAGCTTGGACAGGTTGACGCTGATCAGGTTCTGCTTGATCTGGTGCGGCGAAGCGCTGTTTTGCACCACATTGGTTTCCGGATGGGCTACCTCGGATGCACGCGACGCCGGCGCCTGCTGTTTGGACGGCGCGGCAGCCGGGGCCGCATCAGCCTGTGCCGGCGCGGCAGCCGGGGCCGGCTGGCTGTCCTCCTCGGCCGGGATATAGTCGATCTCCTGATAGGTCTTGACAAAGCCCAGCCCGCTGACCACCTGCACCGCCGTGCTGCGGTCATCCTCGGTGCGGAAGTGCATGACAAAGCCGTTTTCGATGATCGTCTCGGACAGCGCCGTGTTATCCTCCAGCCCCTCGGGCTCGTAGGTGAACTCGTTCATGCACTGATCCTTGACATCGCTGATGGCCATGAAGGCGCGCAGGTTTTCCATCCCGCAGCCCTCGTCCAGATAGACGCGGAGCGAAAAGCAGTGGTTGGGGTCGCCGCTGGCCTGTACGTTTTCCGCCGGGGCAGCGGCCTCTTCCGGCTTTGCCGCGGCCTGCTGTCCGTTAATTTTGTCAATGAACGTATTAATTGCGTTGACAAAATTGTCGATATGTTTAGAAAGAGGCTCACCGCTTTCGATCTTGCTTACCTCACTGCGGAAGTAATCGATCGATTTGAACAGCAGGTCAAACAACTGCGGCCGGTCCTGTTCCGGAACAACCTCCATCGTATTTTCCCGAATCAGATAGAACAGATCCTCGATGCGATGCGCGATCGTCATCAGCGGTTCGAATTCCATCATCGCCGCGGAACCTTTCAGCGTGTGCATGATGCGGAAGATTTCATTCACATCATCTTCGGAAAGCGTATCCGCCTGTTCAGCCGACAACATGATATTGTCAAGCTGTTCCAGCAGTGTATTTGTTTCATACAAGTACATTTCCAGAACGCTATCGCTGTTATTTTCCATAAAATAAACGCCGCCTTTCTGAAGAATTGAATCACAGTGTTTATTATGATTTCGACCGATTCCGGCACAAATTAAGATAGCACCCAAAACATTACAGAAATTTCTGTGGAAACGGAGCCTTGCTATGCCAAACATTATCAGCGTCACCAACCCCGTGCCCGGGCAGGAAGGCAATACATACCGCTCTCCCATCACGCCCAACGACCCACAAGTACAGAATATCCCCGACCCGACCCGCGTAGGCCGGGCAGATGCGCGTACCGACCGCCAAGATACGGGCAACACCGAAATCGGCCGCCGGTACGATTCCTATTTTCAGGCGTTTCTGCAATCGCTGCGCGACGCCGGGTCGATCACTGAGATCGCCTCCCGGTTCCTGATCACGCAGAGCGGCACGATGGTGCTTTCCGGCATGGCCGAGGGCATCGCGCAGGAGCTGGCGCAGTTCCTGCAGATGATCCAGGTCGGGCCGGAGGAGCTGCTCTCGCTGCTGCAGAACCAGCTTTCCACCACTACCCGGTTTGGCGGCAGGCTGTTTGAAACGCTGCGCGACGTGCTGCGCTACAGCCCGTCCGAGGGGCTGAAAAGCGATATCCTGCAATTCCTGAAGAAATACAACGACTTTTCCTCCACCGCACACATCGAGCGCAACATGCAGCGCACGCTGCAGCAGATGTCGTGGTTCATGCCGTCGCGGTTCAGCAGCACGCTGAACGGCTATTCGGGCGAGCTGCAGCAGCTGCTCTCGCAGGGCGACCGGTCAGGCGCAATGGCGCTGATCCAGAACACGCTGCTGCCCTTCCTGTCCGACTATGTCGCGCAGATGCACGACCGCGGCATCGCCCGCAGCCTGCTGAGCCTGTTCATCCTCGATGTCGCACGGTACGAAAACGGCAACCCGCAGCCCATGCTGCAATCGTTCTACCAGCTGCTCGGCTACTCCTCGATGAAGGGGCGCTTCAGCGACCTGGACAGCAGCCAGCTGCTCCGCCTGCTGCAGGAGAGCGCCACGTCCGTACATGCCGAGGGCAACCCGCTCGCCGAGCGGCTCGGACAGATGTCCGCGGCCGCGCTGCGCGGCGAGGGCGGCGCCGAGCTGCGGCAGACCTTTCAGGCGCTGGTGGACTCCATCCTGGTCAACCAGAGCGTGTACATGCCGCTGGCGCACGCGATGCTGCCCGTGGAGATGGACGGGCGCATGATGTTCTCCGAGCTGTGGGTCGACCCGGACGACCAGAACGAGTCCGGCGGGCACGGCCGGGAGCCGGCCATGCGGCTGCTGCTCAAGTTCGATATCCAGGAGCTTGGCATGTTCGACCTTGTGCTGACCTACCACGACGGCACGGTGGACGCCTCGCTGCACTGCCCGCCGCATTTGCATCGGTTCACCGAGCTGTTTACGCGCAAGATGGAATCGCTCGCCGAGCAGGAGGGGCTCAAGGCCGCCACCATGCGCGCCGCGCCGATGGCACGGCCGCTGACCATCTCGGAGGTATTCCCCAAAATCTTTGAAAGGAAGGACAGCATCAATGTCGCAATATGACCGTGACCGAAAAGCGGTGGCCCTGCAATACGAAAACGGTATGCCCGCACCGGTGGTGGTCGCTTCCGGCATGGGCTATCTGGCCGAAAAGATCGTCGAGGTTGCCGCGGAAAACGGCGTGCCGGTTTACGAGGACACCTCGCTTGCCACCATGCTGTCCCAGCTGCAGCTGGGACAGCCGATCCCTGAATCATTATATCGGTTTATCGTCGATATCTATGTGTATTTCCTGCATTTTGACCCCAACAACCCACAAAAGCCCCGGGTCCCGGCGACCCATGAGGCTGCCGACACCACAAAGGAGGCCACGGACGAATGAGCGCAAAATCCATGGAAGAGATCAAATTCGTTTTTTTGGACGACAACCACCAGACGCTGGCCAGCGCCGTGCTGACCAACCAGTCCGGCCAGATGAAGACCTTCCGACTGACCTACCCGCCCAAGTGCGACCTGCAGGCGCTCGGACAGTTCAACGCGCTGAGCGTCAACTCCCCCGATTTTATGGCGTGGCGCGGGCATGTCCAGCGCATGCGCGGCGACAAGCTCGACTTCCTTGCCGAGGAGCACATCGACTCCCGCCTGCGCCGCCACCTGCGCATCCCGCTTTCGTTCCGCACCTACCTGTACCCGTCCTACGGGCACGGCACGCGGCTGCCGGTCATCAGCAAGGATATCAGCTGCGGCGGCATTGCGCTGCACTGTGTTTCCAACCTCAAGCTGGATTCCAAGTTTGAGATCGCGCTGCCCTGCACCGAACCGCCCATCATCGTCAAGGTGAGCGTCTCGCGCGTCATCAGCGCGGAAAAGAACCTGTATGCCTGCCAGTTCATCGACCTGCTCCCGCAGGAGGAGGCCATGATACAGGAAAGCATTTTCGAATACGACCTGCGGTACCACTCGGCCTGACGCCGCGCCGCACCCATCCGGCAAACGCCGCGGCACGGGTTTTCCCGGCCACCCAAATTTCAAAGCAAAGGTGTTGTTAGCATGCTACATTTCAGTTATCCTTTCCGGCAAGCCGTCAAGCGCGCCTGCGCCCTGCTGCTGTGTACCTGTCTGCTGTTGAACCTCTTCCCGCTGCTGACCCCGTCCGCCCACGCGGCTGAGGAAAACTATTACCTGAACCGTCTGGTATCGTGGGATATCATGCGCGGCGACCAGGACGGCAACCTTGAGCCCGAGCGCTCAATCACGCGCGCGGAGTTCGTCACCCTGCTCAACCGCACCTTTGGCTACACCAAGACCGGCGCCCAGCCGTTCAAGGATGTCGAGCTGAGCGACTGGTATTATGACGACATCAGCGCGGCCTATACCGCCGGCTACTTCCAGGGCACGGAAAAGAGCGCCGCCTCGCCCGAGGCCACGCTGACGCGCGAGGAAGCGGCCACCATGCTGTGCCGCAACCTGATGCTACAGCCGCAGTCGGGCGAAAACCTGTCCTTCTCGGACAGCCACCAGGCCAGCAGCTGGAGCCGCGGCTACATCAAGGCCGCCGCCGAGCAGGGCATCCTGCGCGGCGACCCGGACGGCCGCTTCCGCCCGCTCGACGCCATCACGCGCGGTGAGGTCGCGATCATGCTGGTGCGCGTGATCGGCACGCCCATCCAGGACCCCGGCACCTACTCCACCTCGGTTTCCGGCAACCTGATGGTGTCCTGCTCAGGCGTGACGCTTGAGAACATGACCGTCACCGGCGACCTGTACATCACCGGCGGCGTCGGTCTGGGCTATGTGACGCTGAACAACGTGACCGTCTACGGCAAGATCATCGCCAGCGGCGCGGGCGAAAGCAACAAGGGCGACTGCAGTATCATCCTGAAAAACTGCACCGCGCCCGAAATGATCGTCGACAGCCCGTCCAACCAGTATGTCACTATCCGCACGGTCGGCAACACCGATATCGACAAGGTCTATGTCCGCACCGACACCTACCTCGAAGGCAAGTCCACCGGCCGCCACGGCTTCCAGTACATCGAGGTCGACGGGGAAGAAGGCACCCGTCTCGACCTGGCCGGCAACATCCACGAGGTCGTCGCCATGACGCCCGAATGTGAAATTAACGTCGGCAGCGGCACAGTCGAGCAGATGACAATCGACGAATATGCGACCGACTCGACCGTCACGATCGCGCAGGGCGCGGTCGTGGAGGAGCTCAACCTCGATACCGCCACGAACGTAACCGGCAAGGGCGACATCGGCACGCTCAATGTCAACGCCCCCGGCTGCAAGGTGGAAATGCTGCCTGACGACATCAACATCCGTCCCGGCATCACCGCCGACATCAACGGCACCACGATGGACACCACGCTGGCCGACCAGATGTCGGACAGCCCGCGCATCCTGAGCAGCTACCCGCGCATGGACGACATCGCCCCGAAGCAGGCCGAGGCTGCCTTTATGACCAACAAGCCCGGCACGATCTACTGGGCCGTCCGCCTGAGCGGCAACGGCGAAATGAGCGCCGGCGACCTGATCAAGCCGCCCACCTATGGCGCCAACATCGTCAAGAACGGCAACCTGGCGGTCAAGGACGCGAACGAAGTGCTCTCGCAGGTCGTCAACGGCCTGGAGATCGACACCTCCTACATCCTGTCCGCCGTGCTGGTGGACAGCCGCGGCGACCAGAGCCCGGTTAAGAGCGTCTACTTCACCACGCCCGACGACAGCAAGCCGGACTTTGCCTCGGGTTACCCCAAGACCAGCACCATTGAGGACACCTACGTCGACTTTGACGTTGCCACCACCAAAAACTGCACGCTCTACTGGGCAGTGTACAAAAAGGGCATGACCGCCCCGACCATCAACGAATTTAAGGACGGCTCGCTGAGCGGCGCGATCGACTTCGGCACCCGCAAGATGGTGCGCAGCGAAGAGGACAGCATCCGCATGGGCGACGTGATCGAAACCGCCAAGAACGCCCTTGCCGAGCTGACCGACTACGACGCCTACTTCTTCCTGACCGACACGGTCAACGACTCGGCCGTCAAGAAAATCTCCTTCACCACCGCCGACCGCACCCCGCCGGTCTTCCTGAACAACTATCCGCGCATCAGCAAGATCGACAAGACCGCGCTGACCGGCGAAGCCGCTATCAACGAGGACGGCAAGGTCTACTGGGCGATCGTAACACACGGTGCCACCTACCCCGTTGAAAATACTGCGCTGTCGGATGATGAAGCCCGCGAACTGGATTACAAGCTACAAATCATGGGCGGTATGTACGCAATCAAGAGCGGTTCTTTCAACGCTAAGGAAAATGCCGCTACTTCGTTTAATATGAGCGGGTTGGAAGCGGAAACCGCCTACGACATCTACTTCGTCGCGGAGGACGATTCCGGCAACCTGTCCGAGATCAAGGTGCTGGAAAACGCCAAAACCCTTGACCAGAATGCCCCCACACTTGAGGAACTGCGTTTCTCTGATGCCAATCCGGATAACATCCCACTGGCCAGCACAGATATCACCCTTGTATTCAGCGAAGATATTTACGACCGTCAGACCCAGATGTCGCTGGTCGAGATGTACGAACAGGCACAGGACGAGGGTGTTGGCACTACGTTCCGCATAGCCAACAGCAAGGATGAAACGATCACATGGGAACAGATTGTACGCGGTATGTTCACGCTCGTCAATCTGGATATTGACGATCCAAACAACAACAAAGTTGACTACAACATCGAATATGTCAGCGTTTCCCTCAATGAGGACGGCCAGACCGAGGTCACCTTTGCAAACGAAGGGCTTGGCCTGAAGAGCGGCACAAAATACCAGTTTATTTTGAACAATGTAACCGATTCTTCCCTCAACCTGATGCCGTCCAATACCCCCTCCGAGTCATTCCGCATTCTGGATGCACAGGTGAATTTCTATGATCTCGGTGAAGTGACATTAGGTCTCCCCTCCCCCTCCAACCCCAGTGACAATATCATCGATGCCGCGTTCTCCATGGTGCCGTATGGCAGCAGCGTGGACGAGGCGCCCAACGATACCTACTACGATTTAATCATCGGTTCTGATAAATCCATTACCTTTGAATTATATCGCCGGGAATACAACGGAGCAGATAAAACTTGGAAAAAGACAGAAACTGCTGATCCCTCAGATATATTCTCCATTTCCTACGGCACAAACACGCCGCCCTATGACTGGTGTGCAGTCAGCTATAACCGAACCGTTTATGGTACCGACAACAATCAATATCCACAGCTCAATACCATCGACAGCGGATATGAATATGCAATCCACATCGTATCGATTGGCGATGAAGGCAGCCGCGAAAAATGGAACGCAACAGTCAACCTCAGCATTTTCTGCGTAACCGGCACGCGCACCAATCTGCTCCAATTGGTCAACCAACGGTTGAACAATGAAACGTTTGATGCCGACCTTTCTGCCGATAAGATCATGTCCATTGGTGAGCCTTCGCCCTATGAACGCGAAATCCGCCTGCCGAACCAGTCTGCACCGCAGTTTATTGCAACATATCCGCGTGCGCAGCCCGGCGACTCGGTAACGACCATCCAGTATCAGCTTGACCGTGACGCTACGCTTTATTATGTAGTTGCGCCATATACCCGCCTACAGCCTGATGGTATGAAACCAGATCTTGCCGCCACTGGCAGCGGACTTGCCGTGGACGCCGACCATCCAGAAAATCCAAACGGCATTGCCGATATTGGTAAGGATACAGATTACAACAAGCTGGACAGTGAAGAACGTGATTTGGATATTATCCGGCCGAATGCCGACCAGATCATGAACCCCAGCACCTATTACAGCACCACGGATGGATTCCGCTTTTACAACCAAAAATATACCTTGGGCAGCGGTCTTGCCAGCTTCCGCGTGGAAGAACTGCAGCCTAACATGTGGTATTATATTTATTTCGTCCTGCAAGGCTCGTTTAACGATCCTTCCCCTGTGATGTGTTATAAGTTTAATACCGCAGACGTAGCTGCCCCAGATTTGGTAGCACACGCAGAAGGCGCAAGCAACGCTTACTACTCTGTATCTTCTAAAACAGATGCAATTATTGATGTCAATACCCATTGGGCGCTATACCAATATGCAAGCGGTGCATACCCAACCATATTTGATGCAACTTTAGATGACAACCCCACCACGACGGTATTCAAAGCCATACTGGACGACACGATAAACACATACCCAGGAAAAATTACTTGGGAGAGTAAGCGCTATGAGGCCGATGCTTTTCGAGAGCAGCTTTGGGCCCAGATGGAAGGTGGTACAGCCGGTAATCCCACCGCACAGGGCGATTCGGTCACTGTTACAGATGTTGATAGAAACGGACAAAAAGTTGAAAATTTCTTGAAAACAGACTCTGAAAATATGCGTCCCGGTGTCAACTATATCTTAGTGGTAGCTGCTAAAAACCAGCAGGGCGGCAAACCGGTATTCAGCGCCGTATCCAATCTCCACTATGCAGATATGAACTATCCTCTCATCAAAAACATCACATCACAAAACTCAACGCCCACCACCGACCTATTTAATGGATTCGTTACAGTATCATTTGACAAAGAGCTATATGTAATGGATGCAACCGATAAGAAAACACTATATGCCTACAAAGCCAGAAAGATAGATGCACAAGTAACGGGTTCGGGTAATGCTGAAATATCCTCCAGCGCAACTTCCCAATTTACCATTAAAGTAACAAATTTCCCTATAAACGGCATTATCAACCTAATTCCTACATATAAGGGCAAAGCTGTTATGGAATCTTTATATAATAGCGTAGGCACACCTCGCCCCAGCATACTTTCTCTTCGCTTAGATGGGGTCTATAACGATGACGGTAACCTAATTAGCGCTAAGTTTGTTATTGCGGATAGTGATTTAACATCCGAAACCAATTTACCCACAACATAATCTCCCGTAATGATGTAGGCCTGCACAGTCTTAGTTTGTGCAAAAAAAGAAGCCCTCCGGGGCTTCTTTTTTTGTCCTTTTTCATTCCGTGCTTTAAGTTCCCTTTGGGTTTGGACGAAATATAAAATATACTATGTTATTTCACGCATAGATTCCACGAAAGGGGCAATCCGTATGCAAGCAGTATGGGAAGCGTTGGAAAATTTCTATGCCGGCGTCTATGTTGCGGATATCAGCACCCACGAACTGATCTACATGAACGCCAAGGCACGGGCGTGGTTCCAGCTGTCCTCCCCGGCAGACTACCGGGGAAAAAAATGCTACGCCTTGCTGCAGCACAGCACACTGCCCTGCCCGTTCTGCACCAGCGCCCAGCTGCTGGAAGACCAGTTCTACGAGTGGGATTATTTCAACCCTGTCATCAACAAAACCTTCCGCCTGAAGGATTACCTGATCCCGTATAACGGCCAGCAGCTGCGTATCGAGATCGCCATCCCGGATGACGCCGCCTCGTCCAAGGGGCGCGGCGCAATGCCGGACATCAACCCGGATACTTTCATCAACCGGTGCCTGATGGCCACCCACTCGACCTCCACCCCGTCGGTCTCGCTCGAGCTGATGATGCAGTATATCGGCACGCAGCTGGGCTGTGAAAACCTCAGCCTGTATGAGCTGATGGAGAACGGCAAGTACCAGAGCACCTATTTCTGGTCGCCTGACGGCGCCGGGCACGCGCAGCCGGCGACGGTCGATATCGACTACCCCCAGCACATGCAGCGCATGTACCGCAATGAGACCCTTATTTTCAGCGCCGGCGACGACGACCTCTATCCCCATCCGCAGCAGTTTTCCGCGCGCCTCGACCTGTCCGGCACGCACACACTGGTGATCGTGCCGCTGCTGTCCAAGGAAAAGGTCGTCGGCCTGATGTGGCTGGAAAACCCCAACCTCAAGCATGTGCTTGCCGTGGCCGGGGCGCTGCGGGTGTTGTCCCACTTCATGTGCAACATCCTCGCCCGCCGCGACCTGATGGAGCATCTGGAAGCGCTCAGCTACCACGACCAGATGACCCAGATGCTCAACCGGCACGCGCTCAACCGCTATACCAGCAGCGAGGCGTTCCGGAACCGCAAATCCATCGGCCTGATCTACTGCGACCTGATCGGCCTCAAGCGCATCAACGACAACCTGGGTCACGGCAACGGCGACCGCCTGATCATGCAGGCGGCGCACATCCTGACTGACCTGTTCTCGCCCAAGGACACCTACCGCATCGGCGGGGATGAATTTCTGGTCATCTGTCAGGATGTGTCCAAGCAGCAGCTCAAGCAGCAGGTCGCCCAGCTGCGCAAGCGCGTGGCCGAGGAAAGCTGCGCGCTGTCGATCGGCTATACCTGGTCCAACGGACAGGACGCGAATTTCTCCCAGCTCATCACGCTCGCGGACGACAGCATGTACCGCGACAAGCTCGCCTACTACGAAAACCAGCAGGCGCACGAGCCGCATTACGAGCCGATCAAGTCCACCGCGTTCCAGTCCTTCCTGCAGAACTATTACTTTGACGCTGAGGCGTTTTTCCACTCCATCGCCATGCCGGAGGCGCCGTTCTACCTGTACTGCGGCGACGTGCAGCGCAATGTCTATTACATCTCAGATAACCTGCGCGAACACTTCAATTTCGACAGCAATCTGGTCTACGACTTTATCTCGCTGCTTGAGCAGCGCATTTACGAACCCGACCGCCAGCTCCACATCAACGATGCGCAGGCAATGATCCGCGACAAGCACACCACACACAGCATCCGCTACCGCATTTACAACAAGGACGGGCAGCTGGTGTGGCTGCACTGCCGCGGTATCCTGACTTGGAACGCGGAAAAAACCAAGCCGCTGTTCTTTTCGGGCAGCATGATCAGCCTGAAGAATGAGTCCGAGGTGGACTCGGTCACTGGGCTGCTGAACATGTCCTGCGCCATGTCCGAACTGTCCCTGCGCTGCCACGACCAGGCCAGATTCCTGCTGTGCTGCTTCAGCCTGCGCAAATTTTCGGATGTCAACCTGTCCTTTGGCCGCCACACCGGCGACGCCATCCTGCGTGAGATCGCCAACCGGCTGGAAACGGAGCTGGGCGACAAATACCGGTTCTTCCGTTTGGACGGCGTGTGCTTCCTGATCATCGCCGACCATGATTGCGTGCCCCGCATGCTGGCCAACGCCATCCAGCAGATCGTGCTGGATGTGTACCGCAGCAACGGCATCCACATCATGTACCCTTGCGCCATCGGCCTGTTGCGCGCCCCGCAGGACGGCGCCACGGCGCAGGAACTGCTGAACAACGCCATCCTTTCCTCGCAGAACGCGAAGAAAACCCCATCGGCGGAGTTCGTGGAGTTTTCCAGCTACCTTTCCGCCGGTTACCGCGAGCAGTCCGACATCAATATGGCGCTCAATTACAGCGTCAACCACGGCTTTCAGGATTTCCGTATCGTCATCCAGCCGCAGGTGCTGGCCAACACCTGCAAGCTCTACGGCGGCGAGGCGCTGCTGCGCTGGCAGTATCAGGGGCAGGACGTGCCGCCCTCCAAATTCATCCCGCTGCTCGAGCAGCTCGGGCTGATCGTCCCGGTCGGCAAGTGGGCCGTCACGCAGATCATGCAGGCCTGTCAGGAGATCCTGCTGCGGCTGCCGTCGTTCAAGGTATCGTTCAGCGTCAGTTATCTGCAAATCCTCGACCCGGACTTTTTCGACTATATCTATAACGCGATGACGCTTTACGGCATCCCCGGCAAAAATATTATGATCGAGCTGATCGAAACGCACTTCGACGAAATGCCGGACTACCTCGACCGCTTTATCCAGCGCTGTGAGCAAACCGGTATCTCGTTCGTGCTGGACGATTTTGGCACCGCCTATTCCAGTCTGCAGCAGCTGCTGCAATACCCGGCCGACCTGATCAAGCTCGACCGCACGCTGATGTGCGAGCTGAATTCCGCCCCGGATAAGCTGAACTTTATGATGAGTATCATCTATGCCTGCCACCGTTTTGGCAAAAAGGTCTGCGTCGAAGGCGTTGAGACCGAGGAAGAGCTGGACGTGGTGCGCCAGACCGAATGTGACCTCATCCAAGGATATCCCTTCCACGAGCCGCTTTCGCTGCCCGCGTTTTACCAATCGCTGCGCGAGGATGACGGCACCCTGCTCTGACCGCCGGACACAGCCAGCTTTTCCCGAAAGGAGTGCGGAACATGACAAACATCGAAACCACCATCAAGCAGAACATCGGCGCGCTATGCGAGGTGCACCGGCTGGACAACCATCTGATGTTCGCCGGCACGGTGCAGGCGTACGATGACGAAAACAAGGACCTGACCATTGTCATCCGCAAGGGGTCGGAAACGCCGCAGGGCATCGTCTACCGCACGCCGGTCAAGCTGCGCGTCCACACCGACCGCCAGCTGCAAAGCGTCCTGCTGCTATACGGGCTGGTCGTCCGCTGCTCTGTCGACTTTTGGAAAATCACGCTCATGCATTCCTTTTCCTGCCTTGAGCGCCGCGGCAACTTCCGCCAGACGGTGTTCGCCGAGGCCGTCGTCACCCGCGGCACCGATGAGCAGGGCAACTCCTCCTCGCCCTGCCGCATGATCGACGTCAGCCTGTCCGGCCTGTGCTTCCGCAGCCGGGAAACCTACTTCCCCGGGGAGCAGCTTGTCGTCTCCGCCCTGCAGCTGCGGCAGGATGGCCCGATCTACACCTTCGGCTGCACGGTGGAGCGTATCCAGCCGCTGGACAACGCCCGCTCCGGCGAGATGCGCTATGGGTGCAGCTACAACAACATCACCGAGGCCGAGCAGGACCAGCTGTTCCACGACCTGTTCTCACTCCAGATCAAGGCGCTCAACCAGCTGTGATGCTATGCAAAAACCGTCCCGATGGGACGGTTTTTGCATATTGAAACGTATCCGCATGATAACGTGCATGGTTCAGCCGCACTGTGATTTGCCCCCTCCGGCATCCATATCCTTCTACCTGTGTCCCGCCGCATCGGCCAGCCCGCTGACGGTTTCCAGCAGCAGGTGGCGCACCCCCCCGCTTTCGCGGTCGGTCAGCGTCAGATAAGCCGTGAAGCCGTCCCGCAGGGGGATTTCGGTGCTGCCCACATAGGAATTATCCTGCTGCAGGATGGCCGCGCATGTCCAGGTCTCGCCCGCGCTCTGGATGGTGAACTTGGCGATATCGTTTGCCGAGCGCATGCCCCTGGGCCGCGCGGACAGCGACAGCGCCAGCGTCTCTGCATTGAGCCCCTGTGCGCCGTATTGCGGCTGATAGGCAATGTCGTAATCCTCCAAAGCGTCTGCTCGACGTTCTGCTGCGCCGCCTGCTGCTGCTCTACCTGCGCTTGCAGGGCGCGCAGCTGCCCCTCCAGCGACTGCACCCGCGCCATGGCGTAGAGATTGCCCAGCACACTCGCCCACATTAACACCGCAAGCATGATGATGAACCATTTTGTCTTTCGGGTCAAAACCGGTGCGTACGAGACTTTCAGCCCCTCCGCGGATAGTTTGACGCCTTCGGGCGGCTGCGCCTTATCCGGCAACGGCTCGTCCGGCCGGAGCAGCGTGTCGACCGGCACGCCGAACAGGCGGCCCAGTTCGACCGGATTGTCCATCGTCGGCATGGTCTGGTCGGCCTCCCACTTGCTGACCGCCTGCTGCGACAACCCGAGCTGCCCGCCCAGCGCCTCCTGACTCATGCCCTTTTCGCGCCGCAGCGCTGCGATCTTCTCCCCTGTCGTCATAATCGACCACCTGCCTTTCTGTATCCCTACCATACCCGGAATCGCCGCATTCCGCCACCAACCCGGCGTTTCCTTTTGTCAACCAACGGTTGCCCCGATGCGCAAAGCCCCGAAAGGGCAACCTTTCGGGGCTTTGGTGGTTATGTATGCGGCTTTATTCGATGCCTTCGTCCTCGCCCTCCGGGCGGTTGTTGTAGGCATATTCCTTGCACTTGGCCTTGGCTTCCTCCTCGGTCGCGTAGGGGCAGGCGCGCACACGGCCCTCCGTCTCGGAAAACGCCACGCAGATCTTATCGTCGCCCGTGGCAAACCGGCGCCGGAACAAGCACCAGAGTTTTTTCATCGGTAACATCCTTTCCTGTCGATTGATAATATTCTAACAATAATAGTATAACGAACCTGACCACAAATGTCAATCAGGTTCGTTATTTCTTTGTCAAATTGTGGTGCGTCCTTATTCGCCGAAAAATTCCTCGTGGATCGCCTTGACCGCCTTCTCGCTGTCCTCCTCGTTGATGAGCACCGAAATCTTGATTTCCGAGGTCGAGATCATGCGGATGTTGATACCGGCCATCGCCAGCGCTTCGAACATCTTGGACGCCACGCCCGCCGAGGACGCCATGCCCGCGCCGACGATCGACACCTTGGCGACCTTCTTGTTGATCGAAACATCCTCGTACCCGATCATCTCGGCATTGTCGGCGAGGATCTGGCCGACGCGGTCGGCGTCATCCTCCCGGATGGTGAACGAAATCGACTTCTTGTTGTCGCGGCCGACCGACTGCAGGATGATATCGATGTTGACATTGTGCTTGGCCATGAGCGAAAAGACCTTGAACGCCGTGCCCGGGGTATCCGCCACGTTGATGATGGCCACACGCGCGCAGTTATTGTCACGGGCGACGCCCGATACATTCATTTTTTCCATGTGAGAACCCTCCTTGACTTTGGTACCCGGGTTGCGGGTAAAGCTCGAAACGACCTCGAGGTCGACATTGTACTTCTTTGCCATCTCGACCGAACGGTTGTGCAGCACCTGCGCGCCGAGCGAGGCAAGCTCGAGCATTTCGTCATAGGTGATGGCCTCCAGCTTGCGCGCCGCAGGCACGATGCGCGGGTCGGCCGTGTATACGCCGTCCACGTCCGTATAGATCTGGCACAGGTCGGCGCCCAGCGTCGCCGCGATGGCGACCGCCGTCGTATCCGAGCCGCCGCGGCCGAGCGTGGTCACATCGCCCAGCTTGTTGATACCCTGAAAGCCCGCCACAATGCAGATGCGGCCGTTATCCAGCTCGGCCTGCAGGCGGTCGCCCACGATGCGCTTGATGCGCGCGTCCGAGTAATTGCTGTTGGTTTCCAGACCGATCTGCCAGCCGGTCAGCGACACGACCGAAAAGCCCAGCTTCTGGATCGCCATCGCCAGCAGCGACATCGAGATCATCTCGCCCGTGTTGAGCAGCACATCCATCTCGCGCTTGGACGGATGCTCGTTGATCTCGGCCGCCTTTTCGATCAGGTCATCGGTGGTATCGCCCTGCGCCGAGACGACGACAACGACCTTGTTGCCCGCCTGCGCAGTCTTGGTCACAATATCCGCAACATTTTTCAGCCGTTCGGTGTTGGCAACCGAGGTGCCGCCGAACTTTTGCACAATAAGACTCATACTGATTTCGTTTCCTCCTTATATCGCCTACCGCGGGTCGCGGTCTCGCTCACATGCGTTTGACGGTCGCGCCGACCTCGTCGCAGCGCAGCTGCACGGCCTTCCAGTGCGGATATTTTTCCGCGCAGACGGCCTGCGCGCGCGACAGGTAATCGCGGTCCCCCTTGTAGACCATCGCAACGATGGACGGGCCTGCGCCCGAAATGAACGCGCCCAGTGCGCCGAGCGCCTTGGCCTCGCGCACGATGTCCTCGCCGTTTTCGATCAGGCCGAAGCGGTACGGCTGGTGCAGGCAGTCGCCCGTCGCCACGTCGAGGTTTTCCAGCCGTCCGGTCGTCAGGCTGCCGGCCAGCAGCGCCGCGCGCGCCAGATTGTACACTGCGTCGCGGTGCGCGATGGTTTTGGGCAGCGCCGCGCGCGCCTTTTCGGTCGACAGCTTGAAATCCGGGATGAACACGACAAAGTCGATCGCGCCATGCACCGGCACGCGCACATGGTGCACATGGCCGTTTTCGAGCAGCGCCACGCAGAATCCGCCCAGAATGGCGGGCGTCGAATTGTCCGGGTGGCCTTCGATCGTCGCGGCAAGGTCGATGACCGCCTGCCGGTCGAGCGGCTCGCCCAGCAGCGCGTTCGCGCCCATGATGCCCGCGACCGTGCAGGCCGAGGACGAACCAAGGCCGCGCGTCTGCGGGATGGCGCAGTCCTCGACGATCTTCAGGCCGGCAAGCGGCTTGCCGCACTCGTCATACACGCGCTTGGCACACTGGTAGATCAGGTTGCGCGCGTCCTTGGGCACATATTGCCCGTTTTTATCCGAAATATCAATGCGGTCGCTCTCCGCAAGGTCGATCACATTGTAAAGCTCGAGCGCAATGCCGATGCTGTCATAGCCCGAGCCCATATTGGCGCTCGTCGCCGGGACGGTAACACGAACCATTTTCCTGTCGCCCTCCCCTTACAGCATACGCATGGCGGCGCAGACTTCGCCACAGGCGTTCAGCTTTGCGACCTTGTCCTGCATATCGGCAGTGGACAGGCGGCTGGTCTTGACGACCACCACGCCGTCGACCGGCTCGGTCAGGCTTTCGACCGGCAGCTGCGCCTCAAGGTCGCGCACCGCGCCCTTGAAGCGGACATACCACGCGCTTTGCAGCGTATCGAGCGGACGGAGCAGGTTTTTCGACCCGTCGCCCCAGCCGATGCGGCGGCGACGCCCGGCGTGCTCGATGCAGTCGAGCATGTCAGCGACGACGGCAGAGGCTGTTGCTAGCTTGCCCGCGCCCTTGCCGTAAAACATGACGTCGCCCGTCGCGTTGCCGTCGACCATGATGGCGTTGAACACATCCTCGACCGCGGCCAGCGGGCTCTCCTTGTGGATGAGGTGCGGCGCGACATAGGCGTAGGCCGTGCCATCCTCGCAGCGCACGGTGCGGCCGAGCAGCTTGATGACGCAGCCCAGCTTGTCGGCGTTGGCCACGTCCTCGAGCGTGATCTTGGTGATGCCCTCGCACGGTACCTGGTCGGGATCAAACTTATCGCCAAAGGCGAGGTCGGCCAGGATGCAGATCTTGCGGCAGGCGTCATGGCCTTCAATGTCGGCGGTCGGGTCCTTTTCGGCGTAGCCGTTTAGCTGCGCCTGCTTGAGCGCGTCGGCAAAGGTGACGCCGTTGTGGATCATCTGCGTCAGGATGTAGTTGGTCGTGCCGTTGAGGATGCCGCAGATCTCGTTGAACTCGTTTGCGGCAAGGCATTGCAGCATCGGGCGGATGATCGGGATGCCGCCGCCGACCGACGCCTCAAACATGTAGTTGACGCCCTTTTCCTCAGCAATCTTGAGCAGCTCCTCGCCGCGGGTGGCGACCAGCTCCTTGTTGGAGGTGCACACGCTCTTGCCCGCCAGCAGGCAGCGGCGCGTAAACTCATACGCGGCGCCCACGCCGCCCATGACCTCGGCCACGACCGTGACCTCGGGGTCGTTCTCGATCACAGAGAAATCCGAAACGAACTTATGCCCGTACGGCAGCGCGGAAAAGTCGCGCAGGTCGAGCACATACTTGACCTCGACCGGCTCGCCGACCACGCGCGCGATCTTTTCGGCGTTCATCTCGAACACCTCGTAAACGCCGGAGCCTACCGTGCCATGCCCCATGATTGCAGCTTTTATCATAACCCAGTTTCCTTTCCTTCAATTCTGTTTTCGCGGCGCGCACACCGGTGCGGCGCAGCCCTCATTCGGATGCCAGGATTTCCACCTTGCTCACGCCCGCCATCTGTCCGGCGCGCTGCAGCAGGTCCTCCACCGAGTATTTCATCTCCCCGGTGCGGGCGGCGATCGTGACCGACGCCTGCCCGCGCATCGGGATCGACTGGTTGACCGTCAGCAGGTTTGCGCCCGAGCGGGCCAGCAGCCCCAGGATGCTCGACAGCACGCCCGGCTGGTCGTGCAGCATAAAATGGAAGGTTACGATCCGGTCGGTCGTGGCCTCAAAGAACGGCCGCACGCCGTCCTTATATTTATAGTACGCACTGCGCGACAGGCCGGCGATTTTGGCCGCCTCGCTTGCCGTCGCCGCGCGCCCTGAGGCGATCGCCTCATTTGCTTCGATCACACGCTGGAATACCTCGGGCAGCAGTGTGCGCTCGACCAGAAAGTATTTTGGTTTCACCATGCGCTGTTTGTCCTCCCTAAAAAGACATGTGTCTTTTTCGTGCTTTCCTATCATACCATATGCGACCGGTAAGTGCAAGGGAATACCTGCTAAAATTCCCGAATTTCCGCGAAAGCTTTTGTCGAATCTGACAAAGCCCCCTGCCTTTTCTGGATAAATTGTGTATGGCTTTCCTGTGGATGTTATGCTATACTATAATAACTTGTGAAAAGAAACCGGAGACTGAAAACAATGCATCAAAAAAGTGTAAACGGAACCTTTACCTCCAAGGTCGGCTTCGTGCTTGCGGCAGTCGGCTCGGCGGTCGGCATGGGCAACATCTGGATGTTCCCCTACCGCACCGGGCAGTACGGCGGCGCGGCCTTCCTGATCCCCTACCTGCTGTTTATCGCGCTGTTCGGCTATGTCGGCCTGTCGGGCGAATTTGCCTTCGGCCGCCTGACCGGCACCGGCCCGATCGGCTCGTATGAATACGCGATGAAAACACGCGGCGGGCGCGGCGGCGCCGTGCTCGGCGCCATCCCGCTGTTCGGCTCGCTGGGCATCGCGATCGGCTATTCGATCATCGTCGGCTGGGTGCTGCGCTGCGTGTTCGGCGCGCTGACCGGCTCGCTGATCTCGACCGAACCCGAGACCTACTTTGCCGAGATGAGCGCGACCCACCTGTCGAGCGTGCCGTGGCATGCGCTCGTGGTGGCGGCCACGGTCGCTATCCTGATTTTCGGCGTATCGGGCGGCATTGAAAAGATCAACAAGGTGATGATGCCCGCCTTTTTCATCCTGTTCCTGATCATCGCGGTGCGCGTGCTGTTTTTACCCGGCGCGCTTGAGGGCTACCAGTACCTGCTTGTCCCCCAGTGGGAGTACCTGCTCAACCCGCGCACCTGGATCATGGCGATGGGGCAGGCGTTCTTCTCGCTGTCGGTCACCGGCTCGGGCATGATCATTTACGGCTCCTACCTGTCCAAAAAGGAGGATGTCGTGCATTCCTCCTGCATGACCGCCGTGCTCGACACCTGCGCGGCCATGCTCGCGGGCTTTGCAGTCATCCCGTCGGTGTTCGCCTTCGGCCTTGACCCGGCCTCCGGCCCCAAGCTGCTGTTCATCACGCTGCCGCGTGTGTTCCAGCAGATGCCGTTCGGCCGTCTGTTCGCGCTGCTGTTCTTCATTTCCGTACTGTTTGCCGGCATCACCTCACTGGCCAACATGCTGGAAGCGGTGTCCGAGGCCGCACAGACGCGCCTTAAGCTGAGCCGCAAAACCGCCGTGCTGCTCGCGGGCGCGGCAACGCTGGCCGTCGGCCTGCTGATCGAGCAGGAGGCGCTGATGGGCCGCTGGATGGACATCATCACGATCTACGTCGTGCCGATCGGCGCCATCCTCGGCGCGGTGATGATTTACTGGGTGCTGGGCGTCAAGACCATCAAAAAGGAGCTAATGGAAGGGCGCGACAAACCGCTCAGCCCGGCATATGATTTTCTGGCGAAATATGTGTATGTGTTCCTTGCGCTGGTCGTGGTGATCTGCAGCTTTGTCATCCCGGGCGGCATCGGATAAGCTAACAGGAGAAAAGGGAGCGGTCCTGCCGCTCCCTTTTTGTGTTCGCTGCTATCGCTGACCACTGCCCTTACCGCCGGTCGGACGCCGCGTTGACCGGCTCCGTGGACAGCTGGATGCGCGGCGACGGGATGCCCTGCCGCGCCATATAGCCGGTCAGCAGCTCGACCATCTGCGCGGTGTTCTTGCTGTGGTGCAGCCGCAGCACGATGGTCGCGCTCGTCGCGGCAAAGCGCTGCGCAGTTGTGGCATACGCGCGCGCGGCCGACTGCGTACTGTCGCCGCTGTCCAGCGTGCTGTCCCACAGCCGGTAGCCCGCCTGCACCAGCGCGTCGCGCTGCGCCTGTGTCAGCTTGTCGCAGCCGCTGTCGTTGGACACGATCCGCGTAGGCACGCCGGTCAGCAGCGTCAGCCGGTCGTTCGCCGCAGACAGGGCGGCGAGCAGGCTGTCGGCCGCGGTCTGACCATCCGCTTGCAGCAGCAGCGCGGGCGTGTGCCCCTCGGCCACGATGCGTCGGATGACGTCATCCGGCCATGCCGTGCTGTCGGCCGGCAGGAAAAAGGCGGCCGTGCGCCCCGCATCTTGCAGCGCGTCCAGAATTTGGGGGGTGGTGTCCGCCGACGGCGCGCCGTAAAACGTCAGGTAGACGCGCGCCGGCTTCTGGGCGGGCTTTTCCTCCACCTCGGGGATGGGCGGCTCAGTCGGCTGGGTCGGCGTCTGTCCCGTCCCCTGCCCGGAGGACGACGAGCCCGAGGTGCCCTTGTATGTATCGATGGCGTTTTCGATCTCACCCGACTTGCTGGAGACAAAGCTGGAATCGCTCTGCGCCGACCCGTCCGTGATGCGCAGCACGGTCTCGCCATAGGCGGACAGCGTCGAGTAGCCCAGCCCGAACTTGCCGCAGCACAGCTTGACCGGCACATAGACCGTACCGTTCATATTGTACGCCGGGGTGGAATAGCTGTTCAGGTTCTGGTCATACACATAGCCCTCGGCGGTGGAAAAGCTCAATGTTTCCCCGGCCGCGGACAGGCTCAGCACCCCGTCCCCGTCCGACGAGGCGGATACCCCGAGCGACGAGAACACGCTGTATGGCACATACATCTCGCCGCCCATGCGGGCGGGCATCGTGCTGTCCGACAGCGGCAGCAGCGTATCGTTGACCGCGGTCAGCGTCACCGCATGGGCGGGCGCGGGCAGCCAAACCAGCGCCAGCACGGCGCACAGCAGCAGGCCAAGCAGTTTTTTCAGCCGGGAACGCATCGGCGGTCACCCCTTTCAGCAAATCATACAACTTATTATAGCAAAGCCGCTGCGGTTTGTCATCCTCTGCGGAAAAAAACGCCTTGCTTTATCGCGGCAAAGTGCTATAATGGAGTAGTACAAACCATAAAGAAAGAGTGAATCCACCATGCTGCAGATCAGAACACAGCTGACAGACCACAAAAAGCCCAAGCCGGACGAAAACAACCTGGGTTTCGGTATCTACTATACCGACCACATGCTGGTCATCGACCATGATGAGCAAAAGGGCTGGCACGATGCGCGCATTGTACCCTACGCGCCGCTGTCGCTCGATCCTGCGGCGATGGTGCTGCACTACGCGATGGAGTCCTTCGAGGGCATGAAGGCGTACCGCACGCCGGACGGCTCCATCCAGCTGTTCCGCCCGGACAAGAACGCCGAGCGCATGATCAACACCAACCACCGCATGTGCCTGCCCAGCCTGCCGGCCGAGGATTTCGTGCAGGCGGTCAAGGCGCTTGTGTCGGTCGAAAAGGACTGGGTGCCGCACCAGCCGGGCACCAGCCTGTATATCCGTCCGTTCGTCATTGCGACCGAGCCGCACCTTGGCGTGCGCCCGTCCAAGACGCACCAGTTCATCATCATCTGCTCGCCGGTCGGCGCATACTACTCCACCGGCATCAACCCGGTCAAAATTTTCGTCGAGGATGAATACACCCGCGCCTGCCCGGGCGGCACGGGCTTTACCAAGTGCGGCGGCAACTACGCGGCCAGCCTGATCTCGCAGGTCAAGGCGCACGACCTCGGCTACGAGCAGACCCTGTGGCTGGACGGCGTCGAGCACAAGTATGTCGAGGAAGTCGGCTCGATGAACTGCTTCTTCAAGATCGACGGCACGGTCTACACCGCGCCCTGCGTGGGCACGGTGCTGCCGGGCGTCACCCGCATGAGCTGTATCGACCTGCTCAAGCACTGGGGCATCCCGGTGTCCGAGGAGCGCCTGCCGATCGTCGACGTGATGAAGGCCTCCAAGGAGGGCAAGCTCGAAGAGGTGTTCGGCACGGGCACCGCGGCGGTCATCTCGCCGGTCGGCGAATTGCGCTACGAGGGCGACGTGGCCTACATCAACAATGGCGAGATCGGCGAGATCACGCACAAGCTGTATGACACGCTGACCGGCATCCAGTGGGGCACCATGCCCGACGAGCTGGGCTGGACGGTCAAGGTGGACTGAGTCCCCCTCCCCCCGTTATCTGACGACTCCAATGAACACATCCACCAGCGAAGCTGGTGGTTGTCACTATGCGGGCATAGCCCTTTGTTCCTCGCGGACGCGTGCA
>NZ_CALWUN010000024.1 GCF_944384735.1 uncultured Agathobaculum sp.
GGCGTTTTTCCGCTGAACAGCAGGAACGGGGCGACGCGGTTGGCAAAGGTGCAGACCGCGGCGACCAGGATCATGATAATCGCGCGTTGTGGGGTCATTGTGCGGCCTCCTTTGCAATGCGGCCGCGCAGCGCGACCAGCATGACGCAGATGGCGAGCATGGCGGGAAGGATAAAGTTATCCGGCCCGAGGATGGCGAGCGACACCGCCGCCGCGCCCAATCCCAAAAACGCGGGGATATGCTGTTTGGAGGAAAGCCACTGCTCGACAAAGATAACGGTGAACAGCGAGGTCATGGCAAAGTCGATGCCGGTCGAGTCGAACGGCAGCATGCCGCCCAGAATCGCGCCGATGACCGAGCCGCCGATCCAGTAGCTGTGGTCGAGTACGGCGACCCACAGCCGCATGGCGTTCGGGTCGACGCCGTCCGGCGTTTTGAGCGAGCACAGCAGCGAATAGGTCTCGTCGGTCAGCGAAAAGATCATGTACCACTTGGCAAGCCCCATCTGGTGGAAGGTTTCGAGGAAGGACAGGCCGTAAAAGATATGGCGGCAGTTGAGCAGCAGAGTCATCAACGCGACCGTGACAAGCGGGGCGTTGGCCGCGAGCAGCGACACCAGCAGGTACTGGCCGGAGCCGGCGTAGACGGTCAGGCTGGTGAAAAACGCCCACGGGGAGGTATAACCGATGTCGCGCAGCATCACGCCGAACGCGATGCCGATGAACAGATAGCCGCACAGCACCGGGATGGTCGTGACAAAGGCGGGGCGCAGCGCTTTCTTCATAAGGGGATCACCTGCTTTGAGAAAATGGGCAGTAGAAAAGCGCCCTGCGAGCAGAGCGCTTTGACGATTTCAACGGGTTCGCGTCTGCAAATCAGATCGCGCGGGTTACCTTGCCGGAGCGGAGGCACCGAGTACACACGTTGATATGGCGGGGAGTACCGTCGACCAGAGCCTTCACGCGACGAACGTTCGGCTTCCAGGTGCGGTTGGAGCGACGATGGGAGTGGGAAACCTGAATACCGAAGGTCACGCCCTTGCCGCAAATATCGCACTTTGCCATTTTCCTGCACCTCCTTCTCTTGTGCATTGCATAACGGATATTATAATACCACAACAAAGAGTAAAATGCAAGTTGTTTTTTACAAAAAATCCGCTTTTTCAAGTTTTGCTGGCGGCGTGCCGGAAAGCGTTGAAAAGCGGGAAAAATAGGGGTATAATACAATCATCTTATCGCCTGCCATTGCGGAAGGGAGTATGTTTATGCAGTTAAAAGAGTTCGGCGTCAGTCTGGGGGAATTGATCCAGGAGTTTAACTTCGAGGTGGTTTACGGCCCGGACGGCTTTGAAAAGACCGAGATCACAAAGGACGACGTCAACCGCCCCGGCTTGCAGCTGGCGGGCTTTTTCGACTATTTCGACCCCAACCGCATCCAGATCATGGGCAAGGTCGAGTCGAGCTATGTCGAGCGCATGGAGCCGGACGCGCGCCGCGCCTGCTTTGACAGGCTGTTTTCCACAGGTATCCCGGTGCTGATCATTTCGCGCAACATCGACGTGTTCTCGGAGTGCATGGAGGCCGCGCAGAAATACGGCGTGCCCATCCTGCGCACCAACGACTTTACCTCGACCATTATGAGCGCGATCATCGCCTCGCTCAAGGTCTATCTCGCCCCGCGCGTGACGCTGCACGGCGTGCTGATCGAGATCTACGGCGAAGGCGTGCTGCTGCTGGGCGATTCGGGCGTTGGTAAGTCCGAGACGGCCATCGAGTTGGTCAAGCGCGGCCACCGCCTGATCGCGGACGACGCGGTCGAGATCAAGCGCGTGTCGGACAAGACGCTCGTCGGCACCGCGCCCGAGGTCATCCGCCACTTTATCGAGCTGCGCGGCATCGGCATCGTCGACGTGCGCCGCATCTTTGGCGTCGGCGCGATCAAGATGACCGAAAAGGTCGAGCTGGTCATCAACCTCGAGCCGTGGGAGGAAGGCAAGCAGTACGACCGCCTCGGCCTTGACGGGCAGACGACCTCCATTCTGGATATCGCCGTGCCCAGCATGACCATTCCGGTCAAGCCCGGCCGCAACCTTGCCGTTATCATCGAGGTCGCGGCGATGAACGACCGCCAGAAGAAGATGGGCTTTAACGCTGCCAAGGAGCTGCAGGAGCGTATGCTCAAGCAGTACGGTAACTAAATCGTTTTAAGGAGCAACCCATGCAAATTGTAGCAGACCTGCACACACATACCGTTGCCAGCACGCATGCCTATTCCACCGTGGCCGAAATGGCGCGCGGAGCCAAGGCGAAAGGGCTGGTCGCCATCGGCATCACCGACCACGGTCCCGACATGACGGATGCGCCGCACGAGTGGCATTTTTCCAATCTGGATATCCTGCCGCGCCAGATCGACGGCGTGACCATCATCCGCGGCATCGAGTTCAACATCCGTCCGGGCGGCGGGCTGGACCACATGCAGGAGAAAAGCTTGCACCCGATGGAGTTTACATTGGCTTCGTTCCACGAAAGCTGCTTCGAGCCGTCGACCCAGTCGGCGCACACCGAGGCGCTCGAGGCCGTGCTGCACGACCCGCGCGTGCAGGCGCTCGGGCATCTGGGCAACGCAAATTATCCGTTCGACCGGGAGTATATCCTTTCCCGGTGCAATGAATTTGGCAAGCTGGTGGAGATCAACAGCAATTCGTTTGCCATCCGCAAAGGCAGCCGGGAGAACTGCACCGAGATCGCCAAGCTGTGCATGCGGTATGAAATACCGATCGTGGTCAACAGCGACGCGCACATTGCGCACCGTGTCGGCGGCGTAGAGCACGCGCTGGCCATGCTGGAGGAGATCGGGTTCCCGGAGGAACTGGTCGTCAACAGCAGCCGGGAACGGCTGGACACATATTTCCGCAGCCGGGGGCTGCAGTTATTTTGAATCAACGGAAGGGAAGGGGAAGTTATGCGAATTGGTATCGACTTGGGAGGCACCTCGGTCAAGGCAGCGCTCTGTGAGGAGGACGGCACGCTGCTGGGCAAACAGAGCACGCCGACCCGGACGGGGGATGCGCCCGGCCTGTGCGCGGATATGAAGCTGCTGGCGCTGGCGCTGTGCGGCGAGCGCGGCATTGCGCCCAGCCAGATCACAAGCATCGGCATCGGTGTGCCCGGTTCGTTCGACAAGGACACCTGCACGCTCAAGTTCGGCACGAACCTGGGCATGAACAATGTCTGCTTTGCCGATGCGTTCAAGCCGGAATTTTCCTGCGCGGTGCAGCTGGACAACGACGCCAACTGCGCGGCGCTGGGCGAGGCGACCGCGGGCGCGGCGCAGAACGCGCGCAATATGCTGATGGTCACGCTGGGCACCGGCGTGGGCGGCGGCATTATTATCGACGGCAAGCTGTACACCGGCTGCAACGGCATCGCCGGTGAGATGGGGCACATCGTCATTCAGCGCGACGGCGAGCCGTGCAACTGCGGCCGTAAGGGCTGTCTGGAGGCCTATGCTTCGGCGGCCGCCTTTGTCAAGTTCGCGGAGCGCGCGCTGGCAGCGGGGCGCGAGAGCATGCTCAGCAAGCACGCGGGCCATCTGGACGCCAAGATGATCTGCGACGCGGTGGACGCGGGCGACCTGCTCGCGCGCGAGCTGTTCGACGAGTACTGCGAAAACCTGTCGAGCGGCCTTGCTACCTTTATCAATATCTTCCAGCCGGAGAGCATCGTGCTGGGCGGCGGTTTGGCCGGTTATGGGGAAAAGCTGCTCGAACCGGTGCGCCGTCTGACCACGCCGCAGACCTTCCGCAGCGACAAGTGCAACACCGAAATCGTCTGCGCTTCGCTAGGCAACGACGCCGGCCTGATCGGCGCGGCGATGCTGTGACAATGGGATAACGAACCTCGACGGGGCATTTGTAATATTACAAATGCCCCGTTTTATCGCGCAAAGCATTGAAATCCGGGCGGTTTCGTGATAAAATACCATGCGAATAACGATACCACGCCCAAGGGTACGGAGGATATCCCATGCATTGGAAACGAATGATAGCGCTGCTTTTGGCGGCGGTTTACATATCGGCCACCGGCGCGGCGGCGGCGCAGCCCGTGCCGGAGCCGGCGACGCAAATCACGGCGTCCGCACAGGACGCACCGGATGCCGCGCCGGGGACGGCGGCCGGGACGGAAGTCCTGTCCACGCCGACCGTGCGCGCGATGCGCGTGGTCGCGTCGACCCACAAGGTGCAGGTCAATGGCAAGGCGGTCAGCCCGCAGGCATATAATATCGACGGGTACAATTACTTCAAACTCCGTGACGTGGCTTATATGCTCAACGGCACAAGCGCCTCGTTCAATGTGACGTGGGACAGCGCACAGAATGCGGTCAACCTGCTGTCCGGGCAGGCGTATACCGCGGTCGGCGGGGAGATGACGGTCGCGTCCTCCACGTCGCTGCGCGTGCAGTCCTCGACGGCCAAGGTGCTGCTCGATGGCAGCGGCATTTCAATCAAGGGTTATAATATCAACGGGAACAACTACTATAAAATAGCGGATGTTTCCTCGGCTGTCGGTTTTACGGCGGCGTTCGAGAGCACCACGCAGACCGTGCAGATCAAGACGGCGGCGGTCACCGCGCCGGTTGATCCGGAAGCGGGGACGCAGCCCGGGTCTGACCCAGAGCCCGAACCCGAACCGGAAGCGCCGGCGGAGGAGCCTTTTGTCACGGGCGTATATCAGGTGAAGGTCGATACCACCCTGTCCATCCGTTCAGGGCCGGGCACGAGCTATGCGGCCGTCGGCCAGCTGGCCAACGGCGCACAGGTCATTATCGACGGCATTTCCAACGGTTGGGCGCACATCCGCAACACAAGCGGCTATTGCAGCGCGGATTATCTGGTGCGTGTGCGGGACTATGAAAGCACCACACCGTCGGTCACGCCGGAGGAGCCGGACGAGCCGGACACATCGGACGAGCCGGACACATCGGACGAGCCGGAAACGCCGGCGGATACGCCATTCGTGCCGGGCGTGTACCGCGTCAAGGTGGATTCGACGTTGTCCGTCCGCGCAGGCCCGGCGACCAAATACGCCATTGTCGGCCGCCTGCAAAACGGCGATGAGGTCGTCGTGAACGAGCTGGCCAACGGCTGGGCGCATTTGATGGACACGGACGTGGGCACCGGGCGCTATTGCAGCGCGGATTATCTGGTGCGCGTACGCGACTACGATGCGGACGAGGGCGAGCCGGACGACCCGGTCCAGCCGCCGCGCACCTCGCATCTGGATGGCAAGATGACCGTGATCGTGGACGCAGGACATGGCGGCAGCGACGTGGGCGCGCAGAATGCGGACGGTTCGCTGGATGAAAAGCACATCAACCTGTATGTGGCGCAGTACCTGCAAACCTATCTGGAACAGGCAGGGGTGCGCGTCATTATGGTGCGCGATACGCTGGAGGAGGGCAGCTCGCTCTCGATGCGCGGCACGGTGATGGAGCAGTATGTTTCCTCGGTCGACCTGTTTTTCAGCATCCACCACAACGCGGCCAACACGACCGCACGCGGGGCGGAAATTCTGGCGCAGATCGCGGATAAAAACGGCGGCCCGACCAAGCTGCTGGGCGAGGCGCTGCTCGAGGAATACAGCCAGATCGGCGTGCCGATCCGTCAGGTAGTGTTCAAAGAGGGGACAAACGGGGACTATTATTACACCAACCGTGCTGCGGCGTCCCTGTGCATCCCGGCGGTGACGAGCGAGTTCTGCTTTATCGACAATGAGGAGGACCAGAAGCTGATTGACAGCGAGCAGGATTGGCAGGCCGAGGCGCGTGCGCAGTGCAACGCGATCCTGTACTATTTCTCGCAGATCGAATATTGATATTGGGACAAGAAAGGATTTTGACAACATGACAGAACGGGCAGGGCAGGCACAGCGCCTGCACGATCAGGGATACAACTGTGCGCAGGCAGTGGTTTGCGCTTACTGCGACGCATTTGGATTGGACGAAGAGACGGCATATAAAATGGCCGAGGGCTTCGGTCTGGGCATGGGCATGATGGAGGTGTGCGGCGCGCTTTCGGGTGCGTTCATGCTGGCCGGCTTGCGCGGCAGCAAGGGCACGGCATACCCGGGCGCGACCAAGGGCGCAACCTATAAGACCACCAAGGCGATGGCGGCGGCATTCCGCGAGAAGAACAGCACCTACCTGTGCCGCGAGCTCAAGGGCGCGACCGATGGCCAGGTACGCCGCTCGTGTGCGGGCTGTATCGAGGATGCGTGCCAGCTGGTCGAGTCGTTTTTGATGGAGTAACGGTTTACCGCAGATGTCAAGGCATCTGCGGTAATTTTTTTATCTTTCGTTCGACAAAATTCGACAAAAGGTGGAAATGCAGGCGCGTAAAATGAGAGGGAAGAGACGAAAAAACGGCTGTCAAAGCATGCGGGGGAAGGCCGGTGCGTATCAGCGTACGACAGGCAGCGTGCGGCGGTCCAAAAAATCGGCGCAATATGCGCACAGGGGGTGTGAAAAATGGTTCGTTATCTGGTGACCCGGCAAAGCGCGGCGGACGGGGAACGGTTCGGCATTGCGGTGCTGGACGGGCAGGATACCGTGGACGGCATTGATGACGTTGCGCCTACGTTGCAGCAGACCACGGCACTGGCGGCTTTTTTGCAGGAAAATGGCGTGGCTGCGGTACATTTTCGGGACGTGCTGGAAGATTGGCTGGCACGATAGGCGCATGGTCGTCTAAAGACGAATGGATGAAACAAAAGCAGGGAGCTGTCCGATGGACAGCTCCCTGCTTTGTGGTTTGTTATGTGGCGTCTTGAAAGTGCTTTCAGAATCAAGAGGATAATGCGATAGGGTCAAATTGCCGGATGCGGCAAGACGTACCCGGCGTCAAGCCTTGTTCTTGATGTACTCATCCATCGCCGCGGCGGCGCGCTTGCCCGCGCCCATGGCAAGGATGACGGTGGCAGCGCCGGTCACGGCGTCGCCGCCGGCGAACACGCCGTCCTTGGATGTGATGCCGTGTTCGTCATCCGCGATGATGCAGCCCTTGCGGTTGGTGTCCAGACCCGGGGTGGTGTGGCGGATAAGCGGGTTCGGGCTGGTGCCGATGGCCGCGATGACGCAGTCGAGGTCGAGCGTGAACTCCGAGCCTTCGACCGGCACCGGACGGCGGCGGCCGGACTCGTCCGGCTCACCCAGTTCCATCTGCTGGCACTTCATGCCGGTGACGTTATAGTTCTCGTCGGTCAGCACCTCGAGCGGCGCGGTCAGGAACTTGAACACAACGCCCTCTTCCTTGGCGTGGTGGATTTCCTCGAGACGGGCGGGCAGCTCCTTCTCCGAGCGGCGGTAGACGATGTAGACCTCTTCCGCGCCCATGCGCTTGGCGCAGCGCGCCGCGTCCATCGCGACGTTGCCGCCGCCGACGACCGCGACCTTGTGCGCGTGGAAGATCGGGGTGTCCGAATCCTCCTTGTATGCCTTCATCAGGTTGATGCGGGTCAGGTATTCGTTGGCCGAGTAAACGCCGTTAGCGTTCTCGCCCGGCACGCCGATAAAGGTCGGCAGGCCGGCGCCCGAGCCAACAAAGACCGCCTCGTAGCCGTCCTCGAACAGCTCGTCGATGGTCTCCGAGCGGCCGACGACGAAGTTGAGCACGAACTCAACGCCGAGATCCTTCAGCGTGTCGATCTCCTTTTGGACGATCGCCTTGGGCAGACGGAACTCCGGGATGCCGTACATCAGCACGCCGCCCGCGGTGTGCAGCGCTTCAAATACGGTGACCTCATAGCCCATGCGCGCCAGATCGCCCGCACAGGTCAGACCGGCAGGGCCGGCGCCGACGATCGCGCACTTGTGGCCGTTGGGGGCGGGCTTTACGGGCTTCTCCTCGCCGTGCTCGCGGGCATAGTCCGCGACAAAGCGCTCCAGACGGCCGATCGCGACCGGCTCGCCCTTGATGCCGCGCACGCACTTCTGCTCGCACTGGGTCTCCTGCGGGCACACACGGCCGCAGACAGCGGGCAGCGCGGAGGTTTCCTTGATCTTGGCGGCCGCCTCGAGGAACTTGCCCTCGGCGACCAGCGCGATAAACTCCGGGATCTTGACCTGTACCGGGCAGCCGGAGATGCAGGGCTTGTTCTTGCAGTTTAAGCAGCGCTGCGCTTCCTCGATCGCCATTTCGGGCGTGTAGCCCAGCGTTACCTCGTCGAAATTTTTGTTGCGCACGTCCGGGGCCTGCTCGGGCATGGGCATTTTGTTCGGGTTCATATTCGCCATCGTTACTTGACCTCCATCTTGAACAGGTTGCAGTGCGCCTCGCGGTTTTCCACTGCGTGCTTCTCCTGCGCCTTGTACATTGCGCCGCGGCGCATGGCGCTGTCGAAGTCGACCAGATGGCCGTCAAAGTCCGGGCCGTCGACGCAGGCGAACTTGGTCTCGCCGCCGACCGTCAGGCGGCAGCCGCCGCACATGCCCGTGCCGTCGACCATGATGGTGTTCATCGAAACGATGGTCTTGATGCCGTAGGGGCGGGTGACCTCGGAAACGAACTTCATCATGATCATCGGGCCGATCGCGATGACCGCGTCGTACTGGTTGCCCGCGTCGATCAGCTCCTTGAGCTTGTCGGTGACAAAGCCCTTGTTGCCGTTGGAGCCGTCGTCGGTCATGATGTACAGGTTGGTGGACGCCGCTTTCATCTCATCCTCGAGGATGATGATGTCCTTGCTGCGGAAGCCCGCGACAAGGTCGACCTCGCAGCCCATCTCATGCAGCTTCTTGGCCTGCGGATAGGCGATCGCGCAGCCAAGGCCGCCGCCCACGACCGCGACCTTCTTCAGCCCCTCGAGTTCGCTGGCCTTGCCCAGCGGGCCGACAAAGTCATGCAGGCAGTCGCCCTCGTTCAGTTCGCCCAGCGCCATGGTCGTCGCGCCGACCTCCTGAAAAATGATCGTGACCGCACCCGTCTCGCGGTCAAAGTCCGCGATCGTCAGCGGGATGCGCTCGCCGTCCTCGCTCACGCGCAGGATGATGAACTGGCCGGGCTCGGCCTTGCGCGCGACATGCGGCGCGTCGATCACCATCAGCTTGGTGTTCGCGTTGAGCGTCTGCTTTTTCAAAATCTGATACACGAAATTTCGTACCTCCTTGCGTTTATCGCATCGAACACCTCTATTATACTGTTTATACAGCACAAACGCAAGGATAAATGCGGACGGCAAGACCGATGATTCGACCGGAAAGGCGCGCGAAATTAGTAATTGAGCACAATTTCCTCGCCCGAAACAAAGCCCTGACAGCCCTCGTAGCGCACCGCATGCCAGCCGGCCTGCCGGCCGAGCACGAGCAGCTCCGCGCCGCAGGGCGCAAAGCCGACGACGGGCGCGCGGGACGAGGGGGAGGCGTGGATATCGACCACAGGGGAAACGCTGTCGGCGGTGGCGGTGGCGCCGTGCGCGGGTCTGCCGGAAAGCAGGCAAAACGGTTGTGGGTATGTAATTTTGCGCCGGTAACGCATGAAAATCCCTCCAGACGGTGTATGAGATATTTTCAGCCTATGCGGCATGCGCCGGCATGGTACCGTGCGCGCGCTGGGCTTTGCCAAAAAGGCGCGGACAGAGCCGCATCATGCAGCGGGGGACGGCCTGTTCGCTGGCTTTGTGTCCCGGACGCGGCGCATGTTTGCCGTCAAGTCGGCGTTATTGCGGGAAAACGCAGCAAAATCCCGGCGGAACAGACCCCAAAACACAGGGGAGGCAATGGCGCGGTGCGGTCTGGGGGATTTTTGTGTGTTGCTGATGAAATTTGGGTTGAATTTTTAATCAGGGCATTGTATAATATAGCTTGTTTGAAATGTCCGGCCGCTTTTGACCGGCAATTTTAGGAGGAGAGAAAACCATGAAAAAGCTTTCTATCGCCATGCTGAGCATGGTACTGGCAGGCTCGATGCTGCTGTCCGCCTGCGGCGGCAACACCGCAAACACGACGGATGACACCACCGACGACGCGGCGCAGACCGAGCAGTCCACCGACGGCGGCACGCTCGTTATGGGCACCAACGCGGCATTCCCGCCGTATGAGTTCGTCGATGAGAACAACGAGGTTGCCGGTATCGACGCGGAGATCGCGGGCGCGATCGCTGAAAAGCTGGGCATGACGCTCGAGATCAAGGATATGGAGTTTGATTCGCTGATCCCGGCGCTGTCCGGCGGCACGATTGACATCATCCTGGCCGGCATGACCGTCACCCCGGAGCGTCAGGAGAATGTTGACTTCACCGATTCCTACGCGACCGGTATCCAGGTGGTTATCGTGCCGGAGGATTCCGATATCGCTCCGGTCGAGCAGGAAGACGGCTCGATGGCGGTTGACCTGACCGGCAAGACCATCGGCGTGCAGAGCGGCACGACCGGCGATATCTACTGCACCGGCGACTACGGTCAGGAGAACGTCAAGCAGTACAACAACGGTGCGCTGGCAGTTGCGGCGCTGGTTAACGGCCAGATCGACTGCGTTGTCATCGACAATGAGCCGGCCAAGAACTTTGTTGCTGCCAACCCGGGGCTGAAGATCCTCGACACCGAGTACATCACCGAGGACTACGCGGCGGCCATTGCCAAGGGCAACACCGAGCTGTATGAGAAGGTCAACACCGCCATTCAGGAGCTCAAGGACGACGGCACGATCGCTTCCATCATCGAGAAGTACATCCCGGCTGAGGGCTAATTCCGTAAAAATTATCGGGAAGCCGAAAAGGGACGGCGCGCGCCGCCCCTTTTCTTCCGTTTCAGAAAGGGGACAGGTGCATGACCATTCTTACCATGGAGGGCTGGCTGGCCACGGCGCCGGCGTGGATCGCTGGTCTGCCGGACAGTTTGCAGTGGCTTGCGTTCCAGCTGTATCAGACCTTCATCTATCAGGACCGCTGGACATGGTTTGCCAACGGCCTGAAAATCACATTTTTTGTCACGATCGGTGCGCTGGCGCTGGGCATGGTTTTGGGTCTGCTGGTTGCGATCCTGCGAACCGCGCATGACTCGCAGCGCGCAGGTAAGCGCAATCCGATCCTTGGCGTGGTCAACGCGATCTGCAAGCTCTATCTGACCGTCATTCGCGGCACGCCGATGATGGTACAGCTGTTGATCATGTGTTTTGTCATCATGATGCCTAAGACCGACAGCGAAACACTGATTTGTGGTATTGTCACGCTGGGCATCAACTCGGGCGCGTATGTGGCCGAGATCGCGCGCAGCGGCCTGATGTCGATCGGCGCAGGGCAGATGGAGGCCGGCCGTTCGCTCGGTCTGAATTACGGCCAGACTATGCGCTATATCATCATTCCGCAGGCGATCAAGAATATCCTGCCTGCGCTCGGCAACGAGATGATCACGTTGCTCAAGGATACCTCGCTGGTGTCGGTCATTTCGCTGCGCGATGTGACCAAGCAGGCGCAGAATATCGTGGCCAATACTTATCAGGCATATGTACCCTATATCTGTCTGGCACTGATCTATCTGGTGCTGGTCATCATCCTGACCAAGCTGCTGGGCATTCTGGAAAGGAGGCTGCGCGCAAGTGATCGACGTTAGGAATTTGTGCAAGTCCTTTGGCAAGCACGAGGTGCTCAAGGGTGTCAATGAACATATCGACAAGGGCGAAAAGGTCGTCATCATCGGGCCGTCCGGCTCCGGCAAATCGACCTTCCTGCGCTGCCTGAACCTGCTCGAGGAGCCGACCAGCGGCGACATCGTCTTTGAGGGGCAGAACATCACCTCCAAGCAGACCGATATCAATCTGGTGCGCCGCAAGATGGGCATGGTGTTCCAGCAGTTCAACCTGTTCCCGCACCTGACGGTCAAGGAAAATATCAAGCTTGCGCCGGTCAAGCTCAAGATCATGACCGATGCCGAGGCGGACAAGCGCGCACTGGAGCTTTTGGCGCGCGTCGGCCTGCCGGACAAGGCGGACAGCTACCCCATCCAGCTTTCGGGCGGCCAGCAGCAGCGCATCGCGATCGCCCGCGCGCTGGCGATGAACCCGGACGTCATGCTCTTTGACGAGCCGACCTCGGCGCTCGACCCGGAGATGGTCGGCGAGGTGCTCGAGATCATGAAGGAGCTGGCCGAGGACGGCATGACCATGGTCGTGGTCACGCACGAGATGGGCTTTGCCCGTGAGGTCGGTACGCGCGTGCTGTTCATGGACGGCGGCAACATCGTCGAGCAGAACGAGCCGAAGGAGTTCTTTGCCAACCCGCAGAACCCGCGATTGAAGGACTTTTTGTCCAAGGTGCTGTAAAAAAACACAAAGCGGACGGTTTTCACCGTCCGCTTTTTTACAAATTCCATCTTGACTGATAATTGGAAAGCGTGGTATAATAAAACGCTTACAAAATTTCGGGTACATTGCCCGATAGCTAATTACATGTTAGCACGGTCAGCAAGCAATTGCAAGGCCAAAAACAATATTTCCGCAACGCCGCCGGGCGTATCAACACCAACACAGCCGAAAGAAACGGAGTGATCAAAGCACATGAAGGTGAAAGACGTACAGCACGGCAAAACCACACGAAAGAGCTTTGCACGCATCAACGAGATTTTGGAGATGCCCAACCTGATCGAGGTGCAGAAGAAGTCCTATCAGTGGTTCCTGGACGAGGGCCTGCGTGAGGTTTTCGCCGATACCGCGTCCATTACGGACTACACCGGCAACTTGGAGCTTTCCTTCCTCGATTATTCGATGGACGAGGAGCCGAAGTACAGTGTCGAGGAGTGCAAGGCGCGCGACGCCACATACGCTTCGCCGCTCAAGGTGCGCATGCGCCTGCGCAACAAGGAGACCGGCGAGATCAAGGAGCAGGAAATCTTCATGGGCGACTTCCCGAAGATGACCGACTCCGCGACCTTCATCATCAACGGCGCGGAGCGAGCGATCGTCTCCCAGCTGGTGCGTTCGCCCGGCGTCTATTTCGGTAAGGAGTACGACAAGACCGATAAGGTGCTGCTGAGCGCAACCGTTATCCCGTACCGCGGCGCGTGGCTCGAGTACGAGACCGACGCCAACGACGTGTTCTATGTCCGCATCGACAAGAACCGCAAAATCCCGATCACCTCGTTCATCCGCGCCATCGGCGTCAAGACCGACGCGGAGATCAAGGAACTGTTCGGAGAGGACCCGCTGATCCTTGCCACGCTCGACAAGGACCCGGCGCACACCGCCGAGGAAGCGCTGATCGAAATTTACAAGAAAATGCGTCCGGGCGAGCCGCCCTCGGTCGAGTCCGCGACCAGCCTGATGGACGCGATGTTCTTTGATGTGCGCCGCTATGACATTTCTGCGGTCGGCCGTTATAAGTATAACAAGAAGCTGGACATTGCCCGCCGCATCACCGGGCATAAGCTGCTCGAAACCGTGTCCGACCCGATGACCGGCGAGGTGCTGGCCGAGGCGGATACCGTGCTCACCCGCGATATGGCGCGCAAGCTGTCCTGCCGCGGCGTCAACCATGTGACGATCGAGTCGGGCGAGGGGACGCCGGTCAAGGTGTTCGGCAACGGCATGGTCGACATCGACGATTTTGCCGATTACACCGGCTTCCCGGCGGCTGAGCTGGGCGTCAAGGAAAAGGTGCGCTTCTCCGTCCTCAAGGAGATCATCGAGTCTGGCGTGACGGGCGACGAGATGAAAAAAACCGTCAAGGCCCGCATCCATGACCTGATTCCCAAGACGATCATCGTCGACGATATGCTCGCGTCTATCTGCTACCTGCTTGGCCTCGGCCACGGCATCGGCACGACGGACGATATTGACCATCTGGGCAACCGCCGCCTGCGCTGCGTAGGCGAGCTGCTGCAGAACCAGTTCCGCATCGGCTTCTCCCGCATGGAGCGCGTCATCCGCGAGCGCATGACCATTCAGGATCTGGATGTCGTCACGCCGCAGTCGCTCATCAACATCCGTCCGGTCACGGCCGCGATCAAGGAGTTCTTCGGTTCCTCGCCGCTTTCGCAGTTCATGGACCAGAACAACCCGCTGGCCGAGCTGACGCACAAGCGCCGTATGTCCGCGCTCGGCCCCGGCGGCCTGTCGCGTGACCGCGCCTCGTTCGAGGTGCGCGACGTACACTATTCGCACTATGGCCGCCTGTGCCCGATCGAGACCCCGGAAGGTCCGAACATCGGCCTGATCTCCTATCTTGCGACCTACGCGCGCATCAATGACTTTGGCTTTATCGAAGCGCCGTACCGCATCATCGACAAGGAAAACGGCCGCGTGACCGATCAGGTGCAGTATATGACCGCCGACGTCGAGGACGAGTACATCGTCTGTCAGGCGACCGAGCCGATCGACGAAAACGGTTACCTGCTCAACGACCGCGTCACCTGCCGTATGCGCGACGAGTTCGTCGAGGTCGACCGCAAGGACGTCGACCTGATGGACGTTTCGCCCCGCATGATGGTTTCGGTTGCGACCGCGTTTATCCCGTTCCTCGACCATGACGACGCAAACCGCGCGCTGATGGGCGCGAACATGCAGCGTCAGGCCGTGCCGCTGCTCAAGACCGAGGCGCCTGTCGTCGCCACCGGCATGGAGTACAAGGCCGCGGTCGACTCGGGCACCATCCCGCTGGCCGAGGGCGACGGCGTGGTCACCCGCGTGACCGCGCGCGAGGTCATCGTGCAGTATGATAACGGTGAGGAAAAGACCTACCACCTGACCAAGTTCCTGCGTTCCAACCAGTCGACCTGCATCAACATGCGCCCGATCGTCGATCTGGGCGAGCGCGTCAAGGCGGGCGACGTGCTGGCCGACGGCCCCTCGACCGACAAGGGCGAGATCGCGCTCGGCAAGAACGCGCTGATTGGCTTTATGACGTGGGAAGGCTACAACTATGAGGACGCCGTCCTGCTCAACGAACGTCTGGTGCGTGACGACGTTTATACCTCGATCCACATTGAGGAATATGAGTCCGAATCCCGTGACACCAAGCTCGGGCCGGAAGAGATCACCCGCGATATCCCGAATGTCGGCGAGGACGCGCTGCGCAACCTCGACGAGCGCGGCATCATCCGCGTGGGCGCCGAGGTGCAGGCGGGCGATATCCTGGTCGGCAAGGTCACCCCCAAGGGCGAGACCGAGCTGACCGCAGAGGAGCGCCTGCTGCGTGCGATCTTCGGTGAGAAGGCGCGCGAGGTGCGCGATACCTCGCTGCGCGCCCCGCATGGCGAGTCCGGTATCGTCGTCGATGTCAAGGTGTTCACCCGTGAGAACGGCGATGAGCTGTCGCCCGGTGTCAACATGGTCGTCCGCGTCTATATTGCGCAGAAGCGCAAGATCTCGGTCGGCGATAAGATGGCGGGCCGCCATGGTAACAAGGGTGTCGTATCCCGCATCCTGCCGCAGGAGGATATGCCGTTCCTCGAGGACGGTCGTCCGCTCGACATCGTGCTCAACCCCTTGGGCGTACCGAGCCGTATGAACATCGGTCAGGTGCTCGAGGTGCATCTGGGCTTTGCGGCCAAGAAGCTGGGCTGGAAGGTCGAGACGCCGGTATTCGACGGCGCAACGCTCGATGATATCAAGGAAACGCTGGTTGCCGCGGGTGTGGGCGAGGACGGCAAGAGCGTCGTCTACGACGGCCGCACCGGTGAGCAGTTCGACAACCGCGTTACCGTCGGTTATATGTACTACCTCAAGCTGCACCATCTGGTTGACGATAAGATCCATGCCCGTTCGACCGGCCCGTACTCGCTGGTCACCCAGCAGCCGCTCGGCGGCAAGGCGCAGTTCGGCGGCCAGCGCTTCGGTGAGATGGAAGTCTGGGCGCTCGAGGCGTACGGCGCAGCCTATACCCTGCAGGAAATCCTGACGGTCAAGTCGGACGATATTACCGGCCGCGTCAAGACCTACGAGTCGATCGTCAAGGGTCACAACGTGCCGCAGCCGGGCGTGCCGGAGTCCTTCAAGGTACTCGTCAAGGAGCTGCAGTCGCTCTGTCTGGATATCCAGGTGCTCGACGAGAACATGGAGGTCATCGAACTGGCGGAGGATGACGAGGATGAAGCGGATTTCATCCGCCCGATGGAGCAGGCAGTCTCGGGCGCGGATGAGGAATTTACCGCCGCCGGCTTTGGCATCAACGATGCCGAGGAGGGCGATACCGATCTCTTTGCACTGGACAGCGCCGCCGAGGGCGGCGACGATGCCGGGGATGATTTCGACGACGGCATGGATGAATAATGCGTCGGACGGTTATCGGAATCATCTGTGAATAGGGAAGGAGCATCTTAAAATATATGGGATATCATACGTTTAACGCCATCAAGATCGGTCTGGCTTCTCCCGACCTGATCCGCGAGTGGTCGTACGGCGAGGTAAAGAAACCCGAAACCATCAACTACCGCACGCTCAAGCCGGAAAAGGACGGCCTGTTCTGCGAGCGTATCTTTGGCCCAACCAAGGACTGGGAGTGCCACTGCGGTAAATATAAGAAAGTCCGCTTCAAGGGCAAAATCTGCGACAAGTGCGGCGTCGAGGTCACGCGCGCTAAGGTGCGCCGCGAGCGCATGGGTCACATCGAGCTGGCCGCGCCGGTGTCGCATATCTGGTACTTCAAGGGCATCCCGTCGCGCATGGGTCTGATCCTCGATATCAGCCCGCGCGTGCTCGAGAAGGTGCTGTATTTCGCCAATTATATCGTCATCGACCCGGGCGATACGCCGCTGATGAAAAAGCAGATCCTGACCGAGGCCGAGTACCGCGATATGCGCGAAAAGTACGAGGATGATTTCCGTGCCGGCATGGGCGCAGAGTCGATCAAGGAACTGCTGGCCGAACTAGACCTTGACCAGCTTTCCAAGGAGCTGACCGCTGAGCTGCGCGAGTCCTCCGGACAGAAGCGCCTGCGCATCATCAAGCGTCTGGAGGTCGTCGAGTCGTTCCGCCTGTCGCACAACCGTCCCGAGTGGATGATCATGGACGTGGTGCCGGTCATCCCGCCCGAGATCCGTCCGATGGTACAGCTGGACGGCGGCCGTTTTGCGACGAGCGACCTGAACGACCTGTACCGCCGCGTCATCAACCGAAACAACCGCCTCAAGCGCCTGCTCGAGCTCGGCGCGCCGGATATCATCGTGCGCAACGAGAAGCGCATGCTGCAGGAGGCAGTCGACGCACTGATCGACAATGGCCGCCGCGGCCGTCCGGTCACCGGCCCGAACAACCGCGCGCTCAAGTCCCTGTCCGACATGCTCAAGGGCAAGCAGGGTCGCTTCCGTCAGAACCTGCTCGGCAAGCGCGTCGACTACTCCGGCCGTTCGGTTATCGTCGTCGGCCCGGACCTGAAGATTTACCAGTGCGGCTTGCCCAAGGAAATGGCGCTCGAGCTGTTCAAGCCGTTCGTCATGAAGAAGCTGGTCGAGGACGGCACGGCTTCCAACATCAAGTCGGCCAAGAAGATGGTCGAGCGCGCCAAGCCTGAGGTTTGGGACGTGCTCGAGGGCATCATCAAGGGGCATCCGGTCATGCTCAACCGCGCGCCGACGCTGCACCGTCTGGGTATCCAGGCGTTTGAGCCGGTGCTGGTCGAAGGCCGCGCGATCCGTCTGCATCCGCTGGTATGTACTGCATTTAATGCCGACTTCGACGGCGATCAGATGGCTGTTCACGTGCCGCTGTCCGCTGAGGCGCAGGCCGAGGCGCGCCTGCTCATGCTGTCGGCCAACAACCTGCTCAAGCCGCAGGACGGCAAGCCGGTCACCATCCCGTCTCAGGATATGGTGCTCGGTTCCTACTACCTGACCATCGACCGCGACACCGAGCCGGGCGCGGGCAAGGTGTTCCGCGATGCGGACGAGGCGCTGATGGCTTACGCCGAGGGCGTGGTCGGCATCCATGCGCCGATCAAGGTGCGCATGACGCGCGAGATTGGCGGCAAGATGGTGTCCAAGATCGTCGACGCGACGCCCGGCCGCCTGATCTTCAACGAGCGCATCCCGCAGGACCTTGGCTTTGTCGACCGTTCCGATCCGGACAAGGCGCTGGATCTGGAGATCATGATGACCTGCGGCAAGAAGGAACTGGGCAAGATCATCGATAAGTGCATCCATGTCCACGGCTTCAACAAGACCGCCGAGGTGCTCGACTCGATCAAGGCCATGGGCTATAAGTATTCGACCAAGGGCGCGCTGACCGTTGCGGTCGCCGATATGCTCGTGCCGGAGGATAAGGCCAGCCTGATCCATGAGTCCGAGCAGCAGGTCGCCAAGATCGACAAGAAGTATAAGCGCGGCTTTATCACCGACGCCGAGCGCTACCGCCTGACGGTTGCCGAGTGGGAGTCCACCACCAAGAAGGTGACTGCCAAGCTGCAGGAAAACATGAAGGAGCAGCGCTTCAACCCGATCCACATGATGGCCGATTCCGGCGCGCGTGGTTCGATCAACCAGATCCGTCAGCTGGCAGGTATGCGCGGCCTGATGGCGTCCACCTCGGGTAAGACCATCGAAATCCCGATCAAGTCCAACTTCCGTGAGGGTTTGTCCGTACTCGAGTACTTCATTTCGGCGCGCGGCGCTCGTAAGGGTCTGGCCGATACCGCGCTGCGTACCGCGGACTCCGGTTACCTGACCCGCCGTCTGGTCGACGTTTCGCAGGATGTCATCATCCGCGAGGAGGACTGCGGCGCGGCCAAGGGCATCTGGGTCGAGGATATCAAGGAAGGCAACCAGATCATCGAGCCGTTGCGCGAGCGTCTGCTTGGCCGTTATCCGGTGGACGATATCTGTCATCCGGAGACCGGCGAGGTCATCGTGCCCAAGAGCCGCATGATGAACGAGGCGGATGCCGATGCGATCATCGGCGCGGGCATTACCCGCGTGCAGATCCGCTCGGTGCTGGAGTGCCGTGCGCGCAAGGGCGTGTGCAGCCACTGCTACGGCATGAACCTTGCCATGGGTACGCCGGTCGGCAAGGGCGAGGCGGTCGGCATCATCGCCGCGCAGTCCATCGGCGAGCCGGGCACCCAGCTGACCATGCGTACCTTCCACACCGGCGGTGTTGCCGGTTCGGATATTACGCAGGGTCTTCCCCGCGTTGAAGAACTGTTCGAGGCGCGCAAGCCCAAGAAGGCGGCGACCCTCGCCGAGATCAGCGGCGTAGTCAACATTGAGGAGTCCAAGCGTACCACGGTCAAGACGGTCAATGTAGTCAACCCGCAGACCGGCGACATGCGCTCCTATCAGCTGGCGTCCTCGTCCGGCATCCGCGTGACCGATGGGCAGGAGGTGCCGCAGGGCTTCCAGCTCAACGAAGGCTCGCTCAACCCGCATGATATCCTGCGCATCCTTGACCCGCGTGCGGTGCACGACTACGAGATCAAGGAAGTCCAGAAGGTATACCGCCAGCAGGGCGTTGACATCAACGATAAGCACATCGAGGTTATCGTCCGCCAGATGATGCGCAAGGTGCGCGTCGAGGATGCGGGCGACGCCGAGGTGCTGCCGGGCTCGGTGATGGACCTGCTCGAGTTCGAGGACTACAACCAGAAGGTACAGGATCGCATCGACGCGGGCGAGGAAGGCCTGCGTCTGGCAGTCGCTGAGCCGACGCTCATGGGCATCACCAAGGCATCGCTGGCGACCGACTCGTGGATGTCGGCGGCTTCCTTCCAGGAAACCACGCGCGTGCTGACCGACGCCGCCATCAAGGGCAAGGTCGACCCATTGATGGGTTTGAAGGAGAACGTCATCATCGGCAAGCTGATTCCGGCCGGCTCGGGCATGACCGAGTACTGCGACGGCCATTACGAGCAGACGGTCGATCTGGACTGAAAGCGGTAATTTAACAGGGAAATGGTATAAAAGCGGATAGACAGGGGAATGCTGAAAGGCGTTCCCCTGTTTTGCCGCAGGCATTGCGGGGTGGCACGGCCATGGTGCGCGGCAAATCTGCAAAAAAACGGAAAAATTCCGAAAAAACCTGTGAAAAGCGCTTGACTTCCGGCGGATGAGCGATTATACTGATGTAGTATGCCGTATAGGAGGGTTAGTATGCTTTCAGAACTTCGCACGGCGCACAAGGTCATCGGTGTCAAGCAGTCGAAAAAGGTTATCCGCGACGGTGCAGCCGCTGAGGTCTTTGTCGCGCTCGACGCGGAAAAACGCGTCGTCGGCCCGGTTTATGAGCTTTGCAGCGAGACCGGTACCAAGGTCACCGAGATCACAACCATGGCGGAGCTTGGCGACGCCGCCGGCATTGATGTCGGCGCGGCGGTCGTGACCGTCCTCCGCTGAACCTGTTTTGGTGGAATGCGCAAAACGCGCTTTTCATATATCATCTTTGAAAGAAGGAGGAAATAAAATGCCAACTTTTAACCAACTCGTCCGTAAGGGCCGTGAGGCAGTCGTATACAAATCTACGGCGCCGGCACTGCAGGTAGGCTACAATTCTCAGAAGAAGAAGGCCACCGACCAGTCCGCCCCGCAGAAGCGCGGCGTCTGCACGACGGTTAAAACCATGACGCCCAAGAAGCCGAACTCTGCGCTTCGTAAGGTTGCCCGTGTCAAGCTGACCAACCAGATGGAAGTGTCCGCTTACATCCCCGGCGAAGGCCACAACCTGCAGGAGCACTCGGTCGTTATGGTACGCGGTGGCCGTGTTAAGGACCTTCCTGGTGTCCGTTACCACATCATCCGCGGCACGCTGGATACTCAGGGTGTAGCCAACCGCCGTCAGGCCCGTTCCAAGTACGGCGCAAAGCGCCCGAAGGCCGGCAAGTAATTTGCCCCCACAAGGTTTTGCGAGAATTAAAAGTTTTCAGCAAAGCAACCATGCTTTGTCTGAGGCATTTTATATCCGATTTATCCATAATCGGGTATTACCTCGGACAGGCATTACAACGGCTGCCATGGCAGGCACGCCGGAGTACCTATGAAATCAAATTATTTTGAAGGAGGGAAGTAAAGTGCCAAGAAGAGGTAATGTCCCCAAGAGAGATGTTCTGCCCGATCCGCTTTATAATTCCAAGCTCGTCACCAAGCTGGTAAACTCTATCATGCTCGACGGCAAGAAGGGCGTTTCGCAGAAGGTCGTTTATGGTGCTTTCGATATCGTCCGTGAAAAGACCGGACGCGAACCGCTGGAGGTTTTCACCGAGGCGATGGAGAACATCATGCCGTCGCTCGAAGTTAAGGCCCGCCGTGTCGGCGGCGCGACCTATCAGGTGCCGATGGAAGTGCGCCCGGAGCGTCGTCAGACGCTGGGCCTGCGCTGGATCACCAAGTACGCCCGCTCCCGCTCTGAAAAGACCATGCGCGAGCGTCTGGCCGGCGAGATCATGGACGCCTGCAACAATCTGGGCGGTGCTGTCAAGAAGCGCGAGGATACGCACAAGATGGCAGAGGCGAACAAGGCGTTCGCGCACTACCGTTATTGAGTTGCGATCCGTTAAGCCTTTGAAAGGAGAGCAATATGCCTAGAGAATATTCCCTGGAGAGAACCAGAAATATCGGCATCATGGCGCACATCGACGCCGGTAAGACCACTACCACCGAGCGTATCCTGTATTACACCGGTGTAAACCATAAGATCGGCGATACCCATGACGGTACCGCCACGATGGACTGGATGGCGCAGGAGCAGGAGCGTGGTATCACCATCACCTCCGCTGCGACCACCTGCCACTGGTCGGGCTCCCAGCACCAGTACCCGGAGCACCGCATCAACATCATCGACACCCCGGGTCACGTTGACTTCACCATCGAGGTACAGCGCTCGCTGCGCGTACTGGACGGTTCGGTCACCGTATTCTGCGCCAAGGGCGGCGTTGAACCCCAGTCCGAGACCGTTTGGCATCAGGCTGACGACTATAAGGTACCGCGCATGGCGTTCGTCAACAAGATGGACATCATGGGCGCGGACTTCTTCAACGTCGTCGCCATGATGAAGGACCGTCTCAAGTGCAACGCAGTCCCGATCCAGCTGCCGATCGGCGCAGAGGATACCTTTAAGGGTATCGTCGACCTGATTACCATGCGCGCAGAGGTCTATTATGACGATCTGGGCAAGGACGTCCGCGATGAGGACATCCCGGACGACATGAAGGATCAGGCGCAGGAGTACCACGACGCACTGTGGGAAGCAGCTGCCGAGCTGGATGAGGATCTGATGATGAAGTACCTCGAGGGCGAGGAGATCTCGGCCGAAGAGGTCAAGGCCGCCATCCGTAAGGGCACTATCGAGAACAACATCGTCCCGGTGCTGTGCGGCACGGCTTACCGCAACAAGGGCGTACAGATGCTGCTCGACGCTGTCATCGACTATATGCCCGCGCCGACCGATATCCCGGATATCAAGGGCGTCAACCCCAAGACCGGTGAGGAGGATTCCCGTCCGTCGTCCGACGACGCGCCGTTCTCCGCGCTGGCATTCAAGATCGCGACCGACCCGTTTGTTGGCCGACTGACCTATTTCCGCGTTTACTCCGGCTCGATCACTGCGGGCTCCTCGGTGCTCAATGCCACCAAGGACAGCCGCGAGCGTCTGGGCCGTATCCTGCAGATGCACGCCAACCACCGTCAGGACATCGACGTGGTTTACTCGGGCGATATCGCCGGCGGCATCGGCTTTAAGAATGTTACCACGGGCGACACACTGTGCGACGAGAAGCACCCGATCATCCTCGAGTCCATGAACTTCCCGGAGCCGGTTATCCGTGTTGCCATCGAGCCCAAGACCAAGGCCGGTCAGGAGAAGATGGGCATTGCGCTGGCCAAGCTGGCGGAAGAGGACCCGACCTTCAAGACCTACACCGACGAGGAAACCGGCCAGACCATCATCGCCGGTATGGGCGAGCTGCACCTCGAGATCATCGTCGACCGCCTGCTGCGTGAGTTCAAGGTAGAGGCGAATGTCGGCGAACCGCAGGTTGCGTACAAGGAAACCATCCGCCGTTCGGCTGACGTTGACCAGAAGTATGCGCGCCAGTCCGGTGGTAAGGGCCAGTACGGCCATGTCAAGATCATCGTTGAGCCGAACGAGTCCGGCAAGGGCTATGAGTTCATCAACAAGATCGTCGGCGGTGCTATTCCGAAGGAATATATCGAGCCTGTCAATCAGGGCATCCAGGGCGCGATGCAGGCGGGTATCCTTGCTGGCTATCCGGTTGTCGACGTCAAGGTCACGCTGTATGACGGTTCCTACCATGAGGTCGACTCCTCTGAAATGGCGTTCAAGATCGCCGGTTCGATGGCGTTCAAGGAAGCGATGAAGAAGGCTGATCCGGTGCTGATGGAGCCCATCATGCAGGTTGACGTTATGGTGCCCGAGGACTATATGGGCGACGTTATCGGCGGCCTGAATGCGCGCCGCGGCCAGATTCAGGGCATGGAGCCGCGCGGCGGCGTGCAGGCGATTTCGGCTGCCGTACCGCTGAGCGAAATGTTCGGTTACGCGACCGCGCTGCGTTCGTCTACGCAGGGCCGCGGCCAGTACACCATGCAGCCCAGCCACTACACCGAAGTGCCCAAGAGCATTCAGGAAAAGATCATGGACAACCGCAATAAAAACGACTAAGAGTATTGCATTTTTCTGTGACTTGCAGTAGAATAAACTCACCATGACTATGATTTCAAATTACGAGGAGGATATCCACAATGGCTAAGGAAAAATTTGACCGCTCCCTGCCGCACGTTAACATCGGTACTATCGGCCACGTTGACCATGGCAAGACCACGCTGACCGCGGCGATCACCAAGGTGCTGGCTATGGCCGGTGCTGCGGAGTATCAGGCTTACGACTCCATCGACAAGGCGCCGGAGGAGAAGGAGCGCGGCATTACGATCAATACTGCCCACGTTGAGTATCACACCAAGAACCGTCACTATGCGCACGTTGACTGCCCGGGTCACGCCGACTACGTTAAGAACATGATCACCGGCGCTGCTCAGATGGACGGCGCGATTCTGGTTGTATCCTCTGCGGACGGCCCGATGCCCCAGACCCGTGAGCACATCCTGCTCGCCCGTCAGGTAGGCGTTCCCTATATCGTTGTATTCATGAACAAGGTTGATCAGGTTGACGACGAGGAGCTGCTCGATCTGGTTGAGATGGAGATCCGCGACCTGCTGTCCTCCTACGAGTTCCCGGGCGACGACATCCCGGTAATCCGTGGTTCCGCGCTGGCGGTTCTGACCTCCGAGTCCACCGATCCGGAGGCGCCGGAGTACGCTTGCATCCGTGAGCTGATGGACGCTGTCGACTCCTATATCCCGACCCCGGACCGTGCTGCTGACAAGCCGTTCATCATGCCGGTTGAGGACGTATTCTCCATCACCGGCCGCGGCACCGTTGCTACTGGTCGTGTTGAGCGCGGCCAGCTGAAGATGGGCGAGGAAGTTGAGATCGTTGGTCTGATGGACGCTCCGCGCAAGACCGTCGTTACCGGCATCGAGATGTTCCGCAAGCTGCTGGACTACGCTGAGGCAGGCGACAACATCGGCGCGCTGCTCCGTGGTATCCAGAAGACTGAGATCGAGCGCGGTCAGGTTCTGGCTAAGCCCGGCTCCATCCATCCGCACACTAAGTTCCACGGTCAGGTTTACGTCCTGAAGAAGGAAGAGGGCGGCCGTCATACCCCGTTCTTTAACAACTACCGTCCCCAGTTCTACTTCCGTACCACCGACGTTACCGGCGTTATCACGCTGCCGGAAGGCACCGAGATGTGCATGCCGGGCGATAACGTCGAGATGGACGTTGAGCTGATCACCCCGATCGCTATCGAGGAAGGCCTGCGTTTCGCTATCCGTGAGGGTGGCCGCACCGTAGGTTCCGGCGTTGTTACCAAGGTAAATGCTGACTAATTCCGGCTTTTCAAAACTCCCATGCTTCGGCATGGGAGTTTTTTTATGCGGCACCGCACCGCATCGGTACAAGGTTCCAGCAACACCCTGCATTGGGCACATTACACCGGCGTACAGCGTAGCCGGCGGGGCATACTATCGGCAGGAGGGATGGATGATGCGGGATAAACCGTTGACGCCGGCGCAGCAGGATGCAGCCGGCAAGGTATTTGCGTGGATGGCGTGTTCGACGGCGGCCTGTGCGCGGGATGACGCGCCGGACAACATGACAGGGGATGTGGCGGCAGGCGTGGCGCTGCCGCCGGATGGACGAGGCTGCGGCCGTGCGCAGCCAATCCGCGGCGCGAGCCAGCAGGAGCTGAATGCATGGTGCAAACAGCACGAATGCTGAGCGCACAGGGGCGAGGCCGCCGGGGAAAAACCGGCGGCTTTGCCCCTGTCCCGGTTTTACATTTGCGTTGGATTGTGCTATAATAATTCAATCAATGCAAAACGGCAGTGCCTTGGTGCACAGGGGATGCACGCACCTTTTGTCAGTATACGGCATAGTCTGCCCACAGGAGGGGAGGCGTATGTCAGTGTTTTGGCAGTCTGTGCTGGCGGTGTTTGCCGCTGTCGGCTTTTACACCCTGCTGCATACGGTGTACGAGGTGGTCGCAAGCCGCGTGCTGCGCATGCACGGTACGGCGGAGTTGACGCTGTACGGCGATGGCGCGGATGCCGCCAGCGAGCAGTTGATCCGCATTGCGCTGCGCATGCGGCGGCAGTATCTGCCCGGTATGACGATCACCTTTGTCGAGATCGGAAACGGCAGGGAGCCGAACGCGGCCCGGTATCTGGCCGCGCGGCAGGACATCATGTACTTGGAATAAGGGAAAAGGGACGGTTGCGCTTGGACGAGAAGGAATATCTGCTCATCCGTGGTACGGTGGAGCAGGTTGTGTTTTACAATCAGGAAAACGGGTACGCCGTGCTGCGCCTGCTTGCGCAGGACGGCGCGGAAGTGACCGCGACGGGCACCTTCCCCAATATCGGGCTGGGGGAGGAGGTCATCCTGACCGGCGTTTGGGTGACCCACCCGTCCTACGGCGAGCAGTTTGCGGCAGAGGCGTTTGAACGCCGTCTGCCCAGTTCGGTGCGCGGCATTGCAGAGTACTTAGGTTCGGGCGTGATCCGCGGCGTAGGGCCGCGGCTGGCCGGACGCATCGCGGAGAAATTCGGGGAGGACACGTTCGAGGTGCTGGCCAACGAGCCGGAGCGGTTGACCGATATCCGCGGGATCACGGCAAAAAAAGCGCGCGAGATCGGGCGGCAGTTTACCGAACAGAATGAAATGCGCCTACTGATGGAGTTTCTGGCCGAGCACGCCCTTCCGGTCTCGCTCACACCGCTGCTGTATAAGCGCCTGCATGACAGCGCGATCGACGCGCTGTGCGAAAACCCGTACCTGCTGTGCGACCCGTATTACGACGTCGATTTCCGTCTGGCGGATGGGTTGGCGATGGAATTGGGGCTGTCGCTGCTGTCGGATGAGCGCGCGGACGCAGGCGTGCAGTACACGCTGGTGTATAATCTGGATAACGGGCATACGTTTATCCCGGTCGAAAAACTGACGCATGCGGTATGCATGCTGCTGTCGGACGACGATGTGGTGTTCGATGAAGCGCGCGCGATGGACAGCATCGAGCGCCTGCGCGAAAAGGGACAGCTGGTGCGCGAGCATATTGCCGGACGCGATGCGGTATACCTGCGGGATATGCACGATGCGGAGGCGTTCCTTGCCGAGATGCTCGGCAGCATGGCCGAGCATAGCTACCAATATGATTTTGACGTCGACGCGCTGCTGCAGGCGCTGGTACAGGATAGCCCGGTGCCATATTCGGACAAGCAGCAGCGGGCGATTGCCACAGCGGCGCGCAACGGTCTGGTTATCCTGACCGGTGGGCCGGGTACGGGCAAAACGACGACCGTGCGCGGTATTTTACAGGTGTTCGAGGCGCTGGGGCTGAATACGCTGCTGGCGGCGCCGACCGGACGCGCGGCCAAGCGGCTGTCCGACCTGACCGGTATGGAGGCAAAAACAATCCACCGCCTGCTGGAAGCGGGCTTCGGCCCGGGCGGGCGCACGGCCTTTGCCCGCAACCTGACCAACCCGCTCGAGTGCGACGCGGTCATTCTGGACGAGGTTTCGATGGTCGATATCACGTTGATGCAGGCGATGCTGTCCGCGCTGCCTTATGGGGCGCGGCTGGTGTTAGTGGGCGATGCCGACCAGCTACCGCCGGTCGGGCCGGGCAACTTCCTGCGCGACCTGATCACCTCCCAGCGCGTGCCGACCATCCAGCTGACCGAGATCTTCCGGCAGGCGCAGCAGTCCGATATCGTCATGAACGCCCACGCGGTCAACGAAGGGCGGATGCCGGTGCCGTCCGGCGCAGACGGCGACTTTTTTATGATGCGGCGCAGCGACCCCGCCGCCGTGATCGAGACGGTGGCGCAGCTGTGCGCGACGCGTCTGCCCAAGCATTACGGCCTATTGCCGGCGCAGATCCAAGTGCTCTCGCCGGCCAAGCGGCAGGGGAGCGGTACGATCGCACTCAACCGGCGATTGCAGCAGGCGCTTAACCCGCCGGACGAAGGCAAGCAGGAAAAGCGCTTTGGCGACTGGGTATTCCGCGAGGGCGACCGCGTCATGCAGGTGCGCAATAATTACGACATCATTTGGGAAAAGGGCGCGGACGGCGAGCAGGGCACGGGCGTCTTTAACGGCGACGTGGGCGAGATCGTGCAGATTTTCCCGCGGCAGGAGTGCATGGTCGTGCGGTTTGACGAACGTCTGGCGACCTATACCTACGATATGCTGGGCGAGCTGGAGCTGGCCTATGCCGTTACCGTCCATAAATCGCAGGGCAGCGAGTTTGAAGCGGTCGTGCTGGCGCTGTCCGACGGCTTGCCGCGCAAGCTGCTCACGCGCAATATCCTGTACACCGCCATTACGCGCGCCAAGCAGCTGCTGGTGATCGTCGGCAGTCAGGATGTGGTGGCCTATATGGTCGGCAACAACCAGAAGGGGCGGCGGTACAGCGCGCTGCGCGCGCGGCTGCGCGGGGATGCGCGCCCGGAGGACGCGCAAAACGGCGCCAACGCCGGGTGAGCTGCAGTCCGGCCGACAACAATTTTGCAAATAGCCTTGAAAACGGCGGGATACATAGGGTATAATAATACTGCTGCTATGTGTGGTAACAGAGCAAAAAGGATGTATGAAGAGTATGGCTTCTTTTTTGGAAACGATTGCGAAAAAGTTTTCGCTTTTCTCCAGCGACATCGGCATTGATCTTGGCACGGCAACCGTACTGGTGTATGTAAAGGGCAAGGGCGTGGTGCTCAACGAGCCGTCCGTTGTTGCGGTGGACAAGGTTTCCGGCAAAATCTTGTCGGTCGGCGCGGAGGCGCAGAAGATGCTCGGCCGTACGCCGGGCAATATCATCGCCATCCGTCCGCTGCGCGAGGGCGTGATTTCGGACTATGAGATGACCGAGCGCATGATCAAGGAATTCATCCGCAAGGTGCAGGGCTTCCGTCTGTTCAAGCCCAATGTGGTTATCTGTGTACCGTCGATCATCACCGAGGTAGAAGAACGCGCCGTCATCGACGCGGGCACACAGGCGGGCGCCAAGCGCGTGTTCCTGATCGAGGAGCCGGTCGCGGCTGCGATCGGCGCAGGCATTGACATTGCCAAGCCGAACGGCAACATGGTCGTCGACATCGGTGGCGGCACGACCGACGTCGCGGTCATTTCGCTCGGCGGCATCGTCGAGTCGACTTCGATCAAGATCGCGGGCGACAAGTTCGACGAGGCGATCGTCAAGTATGTGCGCCGCAAGCACAACGCGCTGATCGGTGAGCGCACAGCCGAGCAGATCAAAAAGACCATCGGCTGTGTCTATCCGCGCACCGAGGAGGTCACGATGGAGGTCAAGGGCCGCTGCCTGATGACCGGCCTGCCGCGCACGTTCACGGTCAACTCGACCGAGATTTTGGACGCGCTGGAAGAGGTGAGCGCATCGATCGTCGAGGCGATCCATTGGGTCATCGAGCGCACGCCACCCGAGCTGACAGGTGATATCTCGACCAACGGCATCGTCATGACCGGCGGCGGGTCGCTGATCTGGGGCTTTGACAAGCTGGTCGCGTCCAAGACCGGCATCCCGACGCATGTGGCGGACGAGGCGATTTCCTGCGTGGCATACGGCACGGGCAACTGTCTGGAAAACCTGTCCGGTATGCAGGACGGCACGATGAACCTGTCGCGTCAGCGTCAGATGATGCAGTAAAACGGCGTAAGTATGAGCAAACACCCGCCGAACGGGCGGGTGTTTTTATGCGGTCAGGATGATGGGATGGCTGCTGGAGGGACGGCATGACCGAGCAGGAAAAATACATGAAGGCGGCGTTGCGTCTGGCACAAAAAGCGGCCGACGAGGGCGAGGTGCCGGTCGGCGCGGTGGTCGTGTGCGACGGGAAGATCGTCGGCCGCGGCCGCAACCGGCGCGAGGGTAAGAAGAACGCGCTGCACCACGCCGAGATCGAGGCGATCGGCAAGGCGTGCAAAAAGCTCGGCGGGTGGCGGCTGCATCGGTGTGACCTGTATGTCACGCTGGAGCCATGCCCGATGTGCGCGGGGGCAATCATCAACGCTCGCATCAAAACCGTGTATTACGGCGCGGCCGATCCCAAGGCCGGCTCGTGCGGGTCGGTGGTCGACCTGTTTGCGCTGCCGTATAATCATCAGCCGACGCTGGTCCCCGGCCTGCTGGAGGCCGAATGCGCGCAGGTGCTGCGGGATTTTTTCGCTGCACTGCGTGAAAAGCGCAAGGAGGAACGTCAACAGCGCAGGATGACGCCGGATACGGCGTTTGACATAAATCAGCAAAATCAATAAGGGGTAAAAACCAATGCAAAGAGAGAGACTCGGCTCGCGTCTCGGGTTCATCCTGCTGTCGGCAGGATGCGCGATCGGCGTGGGCAATGTGTGGAAATTTCCGTGGATGGTCGGCCAGTACGGCGGCGGCGCGTTCGTCGTTTTTTATGTGATCTTCCTGCTCATCCTCGGTTTGCCGATTATGACGATGGAGTTCGCGGTCGGCCGTGCCAGCCAGAAAAGCCCGGTGCGCGCCTATCAGGAGCTGGAAAAGCCCGGCCAGAAGTGGCACATCCACGGTTATCTGGCGATGATCGGCAACTATCTGCTGATGATGTTTTACACCACAGTGTGCGGTTGGATGCTGCACTACTTTTATCTGACCGCCTCCGGCCGCTTTGTCGGCGTGGATACGGCGCAGGTGCAGGCGGTGTTCCCGGAAATGCTCAGCCAGCCGGGCGTGCTGGTCGGCTGGATGGTCGTGGTGGTCGTGCTCGGCTTCCTGATCAATTCGTTCGGCCTGCAGGGCGGTCTGGAGCGCGTGACCAAGGTGATGATGATCGCGCTGCTGTGCATCATGGTCGTGCTTGCGGTCAACAGTATCCTGACGGAAGGCGCGGGCGCGGGCCTGCAGTTCTACCTCATCCCCGATCTGGGACGTATGCAGCAGGCGGGCGTGGTCAACGTCATCGTCGGCGCGATGAATCAGGCGTTCTTCACGCTGTCGCTCGGCATCGGCGCGATGGCGATTTTCGGCAGCTATATCGGCAAGGGGCGTGCGCTGCTGGGCGAGGCGGTCAATGTTGCGATTTTGGATACGTTTGTTGCCTTTACCGCCGGTTTGATCATCTTTCCGGCCTGTTTTGCCTTTGGCGTGTCGCCGGACTCCGGCCCGAACCTGATTTTCGTCACGTTGCCCAATATCTTCAACCATATGCCGCTGGGTCGGCTTTGGGGCAGCCTCTTCTTTGTGTTTATGGCGTTCGCGGCGTTCTCGACCGTGCTGGCAGTGTTTGAGAACATCATGTCCTGCTGCATGGACCTGACCGGCTGGGGTCGGAAAAAGGTCGCGCTGCTCAACATTGTGTTGGTGACGCTGCTGTCGCTGCCGTGTGCGCTGGGCTACAACGTCTGGTCGTCCTTCCAGCCGTTCGGCCCGAACAGCGCGGTGCTCGATCTGGAGGATTTTCTGGTCTCCAACATCTGGCTGCCGCTGGGCTCGCTGGTCTATCTGCTGTTCTGCACCAGCCGCTTTGGCTGGGGCTGGAAGAACTTCAAGGAGGAGGCCAATGAGGGCGGCGGACTCAAGGTGCGGGACGGCATCCGGTTCTATGTCAGCTATATCCTGCCGGTGATCGTGCTGGTGATTTTTGTGCTGGGCATCAAGGATAAGTTTTTTGCGTAAAATGTCTTGAAAAATCGGGTGCGATGCGGTATAATACTTCGTGTCGCACCCCTGATTTTCCGGTTTGCTGTGGTTGGGCGCGCTGTGGTGCGCCGATTGCAAAGGAAGGGCAACAGACGCTGCAAGGCAGGCGTGCCATTGCGAGCCATGTGCAAGCAAACCATACAGGATGGATCGAGGTGACAAATTTATGCCGGTGTGGCGGAATTGGTAGACGCACCGCACTCAAAATGCGGCGGAGCGATCCGTGCCGGTTCGAGTCCGGCCACCGGCACCAATGCGAATGGTGATACAGTATTTGAAAAATGCTGTATCACCATTCGCTTTTTATTGCTACAAGCAAATGGTGGATGCGGTCAGCGTGACTTGATCCTTTATAGAGACCAAGCCGACGCCGAATTCTTGCAGGCGCTTCATATACGCATAGGTATCCAAGCAACCGCGACACAGCTGGGTCATGCTCTTTACGACCACGGCATCCATCCTCCCGTCTGAGGCCGCCTGTGTGACCTCCCTCAGTCCGGGCCGGTCAGGAAAAACACCGCTTCGGATTTCGCGGGTTTCTCCGGCAATTACCCATCCCTGCTCTTTTACCCAGCAGCGCAGGTACTCCATCTGGCAGTCCAACACTTGGCTTGTGCCACCTCGGTCAATCCGCCCGTAAAGCCAGACACGCTTTGGCGCTATCATGCGATTACCCCGCTTTCTCGGCAGGAACGTAGCTGACATAGACGCCCTTGCGCGTGTTCATGGTGATGTCCGGCATGGGGAGCGGCAGGGCCTGCGGGATAGAGACGACACCGACGCAGTGATAGTGAATGGTGAGCTTCTGCTGCCATACGCCGTCCACCTTTTCCGCCTGATGAACTTCGATTTTTTCAATCAGTTCATTGAGCATCCTCGGGGTCAGCTTCCTGGCCCGCGTATATTTGCGGACGGCAGAGATGAACATATCCGCCGTGACGGCCTTGCTTTTGGTACGCTCCACAGCGTCCTGCAAGGCTTTTATTTTTTCCCGCAGCTCCTTTTGCTCCACCTCATACTTGGACGACATCCGGGCAAACCGCTCGTCGGTGATCTTGCCCGCCACATTGTCCTCATAGAGCCGTTCAAACAGGCTGTCCAGTTCTTTGTCGCGGTAGATGGCGGCGTCCAGTTCCCGGTGCATGGTGCGCACTTCATCCGCAGCGGCTTTTTGGGAAAAACCCATCATCAGTTTGGCGAACTCCTTTTCATATTGGCTGACGAACTTTGTCAAGCGCCGGATTTCCGCCAGAACGACCTGTTCCAAGAAGTCGGCCCGGATGTAATGGGTCGAGGTACAGGTCCCACGGTTGCCCTTGTAGTTGGAGCAGTTGAAGTAGGTGATTTCTGGATTCCCCTGATTGAAGTGGAAATGCAGATTGTTTCCGCAGTCGGCGCAGACCAGCAGGCCGGAAAACATATGTTTCTCACCCTCATGGGTCCGGCGCTTGCGGATTTTCCCGCGCTTTTCCTGGACCTTCTCCCACGCGGCCCTCTGGATAATTGGCTCATGGACATCCAGGAAGATGGCCCAATTCTCACGGTCATTCTCCAGCCGCCGCTTATTCTTGTAAGACTTGGAGTAGGTCTTGAAGTTGAGCACGTCCCCACAATATTCTTGAAGCGTCAGGATGCGGGTGATGGTGGAACTGTTCCAGTGGCACGGGTCGTACTTGGGCGCTTTACCGGGTCGGTGGATGCCCTTTTGCTGCCAGTAAAAGCGCGGCGTCAGGATGCCGTCCTTGGAGAGCGCGTCCGCAATCTGCTC
>NZ_CALWUN010000025.1 GCF_944384735.1 uncultured Agathobaculum sp.
AATTCAAGCGTATTTTATATGATTTTACAATATTTTCATTCTTGTACACTGCGATACTATATTTAATCAGCGGCTCCTTAAAACAAGAACCGGCCCTGATGATGCATAAAGGAACTAATTTATCTGGAGGTATTTATGCCATTGTTTTGTGATTACAATAGTTTGGTGACTGAAAGTGATGTAGAACAAAAACTAATCTACCCGTTTCTAACATCGGATTCTCCTATCGGTTTGGGTTTAGATGATTCACAAGTTTTGACCAAACATGTTTTGCGACAAGTACTAATCGGAAAAGGGCAGAAACAAAAATATTATTATCCTGATTATCTTGTTTCGATTCGCGGAATTCCTGTATTGGTCTTAGAAGCGAAGAAGCCGTCTGAGCCGCTTGAAGATGCATACGCAGAAGCTAGGTTATATGCAGAAGAGGTTAATGCAAAGTTTCCACACAATATTAACACCTGTCAAATGGTTATTGTTTGCAACGGTAGTGAAACATGGGCCGGTTTTTCGGATAGCGCAAATCCCGTTGTTAAACTCTCTTTTGATGATTTTTGCGTTGGGAATACGCATTATACTCAATTAGTAGAGTTATGTTCAAAAAAGCGACTTGAGGACATAGCTAATAAACCCTATCTCAGTGCCCGCGGTAATGCCAAGTTTCATACCCCTGTCTCTACTCTTGGAGGTAAACGAGTTCAAAATGAAGAATTAGAGGAAAACTCCTTTGGCCGTACTTTTATATTTGAAAACCGAAGAATTTTTGACCCTGAAACAGAAGCAGACAGAGAAGTAATTGTCGAAAATGCATATGTCCCTTCTGCTAAACGAGAGCAGCATATTGAACCAATTTATAAAGAAATACGGAAATTTGAACGGCCAAGTGAAAAAAATGCTACTCCATTGGCAACTAAAGAGCCAACAGGATTGGTTCAAAAAATATCTCAACGCATAGACGAAAAAAATGAAGTGTATTCACTTCTTCTTTTGATTGGAAATGTTGGAAGTGGAAAAACGACATTTGTGAGATACTTTCAAAAAGTTTTTTTGGAAAAGGCAAATCCCCAACTCGCCAAACAATGTGATTGGGTTTTTGTGAATATGAACCAGTCCCCATTAACAAAGGATGAGATTTACAGTTGGATCAAAACGGAAATAATTAATTACTTAAAAGGAAATCATGATAACATTGAATTTTCTTCAATCGAGGTTATTAAACAAATTTTCCGAAAAGAAATACGCGAATTCGATACCGGAATCGGTAGCCTTTTAAAATCAGATCTAACAGCTTATAACAAAGAACTTTTTAGTTTATTACAAAATAATTTGCAGGATAATACTTTATATCTTAACAACCTGATATTGTATTTAAAGGATTATCATAAGCTGTTGCCAATAATTGTTTTGGATAATTGCGATAAACGTAATAAAGACGAACAGCTTCTTATGTTCCAAGTAGCGCAATGGCTACGTACAACATTTAAATGTATCGTTCTTTTGCCTATGCGTGATAGTACATATGATCAATACAAGGATGAACCGCCATTGGACACAGTCGTTAAAGATCTCGTTTTTCGTATTGATCCTCCTGATTTGCTGCGGGTCATTCAATCTCGTTTAGATTATATTATTCGCATTACTACTCAAACAGATTCTACCTATATACTTCAAAATGGAATTAATGTTTTGATTAAGAAATCAGAACTAATTGAGTACTTCAAATGCATAATGCTTGCTATCCGTGGAAATCGCATGGCATCTAATATTTTCTATAGATTGTCGGACAGAAATACAAGAAAAGGAATTCAACTATTTGAGGATTTCTGTAAAAGCGGACATATATCCTCAAATGATATTTTCTTAATTCGTACTGGAGGGAAAAACTATCAGTTGCCTGCTTATAAGTTTTTGAATGCCTTGCTACGAAAGAATCGAAGATACTATAATGGCGAGTATTCAAACTTTGTTAATCTCTTTTATTCTAATTCCTCAGATGATTTCCCCGATCCATTTGTTCGAATTGATATCCTTCGCTGGCTTCGAAATCGCTCAAACAAGGAAGGACCCTCCAAAACAAAGGGAATGTTTCCGGTTCGTGACATTATGAGGGATATGCAAACTATTGGGCATGATTTGGCAATAGTTCAACGCGAATTAAACTATTTGATAAAGCGAGATTTAATTGTCTCAGAGTCGTTGTCAAATGATGTCAGTAACGATGATTTAATAAAAATATCTATCCCCGGAAATTTACATCTAGGCTTGCTAAGTAATGTCACATATTTAGCTGCTTGCGCTGAGGATTCAAACTTTAAAAATCAGCAGATAATGACAGCCATATCAAAGCGTATTGCATCATCAACTCAACTTTCAAAATTGTCAATAGCAATGACAGCGCATGACCTAATATGGTACTTAATTGAGTACCGAAAAGAATTTAGATCTTCTCCGGAAATCTATCTTGCAAACGAAGATCAAGTTGCAATATATAACATGGACGACTGTGTAAATGCTCTCGACAAGTGGTTGGAAAGTGATTCGTTTGTAAAAGAGAGCTTTACTGCTTTGCAGGATCATCCATTTTCTTCTATAGTTGTAGTTGAAGTTGTATCCCAAGATAATGGTGCTCTAGTTTGTAGATTTGGAGAGCAAAAGGAGTTAAAGGGCTTCATCTCTGCCTTGGACACTAAGTATAGTCTTACATATGAGCAATACGAACAAATCGTTGTGGGACAATATTTGGAGTGTAGTATTCTTGAATATGATTGGGATCATAATAGCTTTCAACTAAAATATTTGAAAACAATTACTGAATAACTGATGAATGGCCGCTTATCCTAAATCTTCACCACTTACAATTGTCTCGGTGCTACCTCAGTTACATACGAAGCCCGGAAAGCCTGATGTAGACAGGCTTTCCGGGCTTCGTTTACATTAGTGGCGCTCTGATACATAGCTCCTCGAAATGCCGAACCGTTTGGCGATCTCCCGCTGGGGCAGCGGCGCGGCGGTGCCCAGCCCATAGCGCAGGCGGATGATCTCGCGCTCGCGCGAGGACAGCGCGGCGGCGAGCGCGCGGTGCATGGCGTGGTAGCGGTCGTGCTCCTCGACCGCGCCCAGCCGTTCGTCCTCGCAGCAGATGACGTCCTGCAGGGCGAGGGCGTTGCCGTCGCCGTCGGTCTCGAGCGCGTCGGACAGCGAAAGCTCGCCCGCCGACTTGCGCTTGTGCCGGAAGTACATCAGCAGTTCGTTCTGGATGCACTTGGAGGCGTAGGTAGCAAGGCGGATGCTTTTGTCCGCGCGGAACGTGCTGACCGCCTTGATCAGCCCGATCGTGCCGATCGAGATCAGGTCGTCCTGCTCGGCGCTGGCGGCGTAATATTTTTTGACGATGTGCGCCACCAGCCGCAGGTTGTGTTCGATGAGCTTGGCGCGCGCCTGTTCGTCGCCGTCCTGCTGCATGCGCCGCAGCAGTTCGGCCTCCTCGTCGGGGGAGAGCGGTTTGGGGAACGACCCGTCCGCCCCCTGCACGCGCAGCACCAGGAAAAAACACGCGCCGCCCAGCGCGAGCAGTGCAGGCAACAGCATAAAGATGCACCTCGCTTTTGTCAGGATAGGGTCACCTTATGCGCCGGGGCGGCTGTCCTATGCCGGCGGAAAAAAGGGGTTGTATTTTGCCACCCTATCCGGTATAATATTTAGGTATCAATGGCAAAATTGCACGAGGAGGTGTAAGTGATGGAGGGAAACATGTGGACCGCACAGGACTACCTGACGGCGCTCGGGCAGTTCGCCCCGCTTGTCATTCTGATCGTGCTGTTCTATTTCCTGATGATCCGCCCGCAGCGCAAGCGCGACAAGGCCGAGCGTGAGATGCGAAACTCGATCGCGGTCGGCGACGAGATCTCGACGATCGGCGGGTTCATCGGCCGCGTGGTCAATATCAAGGACGATGTGCTGATCATCGAGTCGTCGAACGACCGTACCAAGCTGAAGATCTACCGTTGGGCGATCCGCGGCAAGGAGGCGCCGGCGACTGAGGGGATCGAGACCCCCAAGGAAGCCGATCAGGACGCAAAGTAATAAACCGGTTTCTTGCCGAATAGGATAGAGACAAATCATTCGGCGGGAGGATGCATCGTGATGAGAAAAACCAATGAAGGGCCGTCGCCCGTCGCAGTCCTGCTGCCGGCGGCCGCGGCCGGGCTGGGCGCCACGCTGCTGCTGATGCTGGTGGGCGCCATTCTGGTGCACCGCGGGGTGCTGCCCGAGCAGGCCATCGCGCCGTGCGCGCTGGCATTCCTGGCGCTGGGCTGCGCGGCGGCTGCGCTGCTTTCCGCCAAACGCGCCCCGGGCGGCAAATTCCTGTGGGCGATGGGCGCGGGCGTGCTGGTTTTTCTGGTGCTGCTGGCGGTGGGCGCGTTTGCGCTGACCCAGCCGGTCGATGTGGTGCGTGTGGCGACCAGCCTGCTGTGCGCGCTGGTGGCTTCGGCGCTCGGCGGTTTCGCGGGCGCCAATATGCGTAACAAAAAAAGATACCGTCATCTGAAAAAGTAGGAGGAATTTTCCATGAAGCATGTATCGACGCTGACCTCTGCAACCCTGAAGCAGACCGCGGCACACGGCGGCTGCGGCGAGTGCCAGACTTCCTGCCAGTCCGCGTGCAAGACCTCTTGCACCGTGGCAAACCAGAAGTGCGAGCACGCGAAGTAAGCGCGGGTTTCACGAAGTCAAATGCAAGGCGTGCCGGCTGCGGCGCGCCTTGTTTGTTGCGTATCGGAGGAATAACAGAAAAATGATTCATCGTTATCAGAAAAACGGCCTGAATTTCGTGCTGGACGTCAATTCGGGCGCGGTGCATGTGCCCGACGACGTGTGCTACGCCGTGTCCGGGCTGATCGACGCGCAGATGGGCGAAACCTGCCCGCAGGCCGTGGTCGACGCGCTGGGGCAGTACAAGGCGGACGAGGTGCGCGAGGCCTACGGCGAGCTGTACGCGCTCAAGCAGGCCGGTCAGCTGTTCGCGGAGGACGACTATATCGACGTGGGCAAGTATATCCCGGCGGGCGCACCGGTCAAGGCGCTGTGCCTGCATGTCGCGCATGACTGCAACCTGCGCTGCAAATACTGCTTTGCGTCGACCGGCGACTTCGGGCAGGGGCGCAAGATCATGCCGCCCGAAATTGCCAAAAAGGCGATCGACTTTGTCATCGCGCGCTCGGGCAAGCGCCGCAATATCGAGGTCGACTTCTTCGGCGGCGAGCCGCTGATGGCGTGGGACACGGTCGTGCAGACGGTCGACTACGCCCGCAGCATCGAAAAGCAGCACGGCAAGCAGTTCCGCTTCACCATCACGACCAACGGCCTGCTGCTCGACGCGGACAAGCGCGCCTACATCAACGAAAATATGGACAACGTCGTGCTGTCGCTCGACGGCCGCCCGGAGGTCAACGACGAGTTCCGCAAGACCGTGTCGGGCGCGGGCAGCTACGACGTGATTGTGCCCAATTTCAAGGCGCTGGTCGATGCGCGCGACCCGGAAAAGGACTACTACGCGCGCGGCACCTTCACCTCGCACAACCTCGACTTTGCCGACGACGTGGTGCACATCGCGGACGCGGGCTTCGACCGCCTGTCGGTCGAGCCGGTTACCGCCGACCCCGGCTGCGGCTACGACCTGACCGAAGCCGACCTGCCCAAGATCGAGGCCGAGTACGACCGCCTGACCGAGATCATGCTCGAGCGCCGCAAGGCGGGCAAGCCGTTCACCTTCTTTCACTTTATGGTCGACCTCGACCAAGGGCCGTGCGTGGTCAAGCGTCTGCGCGGCTGCGGCGCGGGCTATGAGTATGTGGCCGTCACGCCGGACGGCGACATCTATCCCTGCCACCAGTTCGTCGGCAAGGAGGGGTTCAAGCAGGGCAGCGTGCTCGACCAGTCGTTCGACATGGACATCGCCACCAAGTTCGCCGGCATGAACATCTACACCCGCCCGAAATGCCAACAATGCTGGGCGAAATTCTACTGTTCCGGTGGCTGTTCGGCGGCAAATTACAACATGAACCACGACATGAACGATTCCTACGACCTCGGTTGTGAGATGGAGCGCAAGCGTCTGGAATGTGCGATCTATCTAAAGGCAATGGAGAAAATCTGTGCAGATTAGTCAGAACGCCAAAAAAGATAAAGATATTGTAAAATCCATTGCGGAGGGCGTGCGCCCTGCCGTATAATGACTACTGTATTTTGCAACGCCCCTTTGTTGAAGGAGATGAAGTTATGCCGCAGAATGTTCTGGTGTCCGTGCTGGGTGAGGGCGAATATCTGCCCCGTCTGGTCCGCGCCATTCTGGAGAAAGAGGTCATCCCGGCGCGCAACCTGTTCCTGTCGGGCAAGAACGCGGCCGCCTGTCAGGCGGCGGAGGGCTACGACGCCCGCATCTGTGAGGACGACCTCTCCGCGGTGATCAAAAGCGAGATCGTGCTGGTCACAGCTTCCAAGCGGGAGATGCCGACCCAGCTGGCGCAGATCTCGAGCAGCGCGCAGAAGCGCGTGGTCGTCACCGTGTGCGACAGCGACAAGGTCGACCTTGCCTATGTGGCCGAGCGCATCGCGTCCGCGACCGAGCTGATCGCCGCCGTGCTGCACCGCGACGAGCAGGGCCGTCTGTACGCCACCTACGAAATCAGCCAGAAGGCGCGCCTGTTCCTGCACCAGCCGTGCCGCGACCTGGTGAACGCCATGTGCGACGCCATCAACGGGGCGGGCTGAGGCGCGCCGCCTTGCGTTCTAACGGGCGCGGGCCGGGAATATGTTGTTTGTAGCAGTTTCCATAAGGGGGAGACCGATGAACAGACAACGTATTCTCGGCTTTTTTGATGATGTGGCGCGCTCGCCCGCGTTCCTGTTCCTGTGCGTGGTGTTTTTGTGCGGCGCGGTGGCGGGCGGGCTGACCGGCCTGCGCGCCGCGGAGGGGGACGGGGCGGTCGAGCTGGCCGCCATGCTGGATGCGCTGCCCGCGCAGGCGCTGTGGAGCGTGCTGTGCGCGCTGCTGTGGGTCATGCTCGCGCCGCTGTGCGCCCTGCTGCGGCCCGCGCCGCTGTTCCTGTCGGCGCTGGCGGCGGCGCGCGGCTTTGTGCTCGCGCTGACGCTGGCCGTCGGGCTGGGCCAGCAGGACGGCGTGCTGCTGACCTTCGGGGCGGCGGCGCTGCCCGCGGCGCTGGGCGTGCCCGCGCTGCTGGCCGCCTGCGCGATGGTCTGGCAGGGCGGCGAGGCCGCCGGACGTTACTCGCTGCGCGCGTGCCGGGCGCCGTTTGCCGTCTGCCTGCTGCTGGCGGCGGCGGGCGCGCTGGTGCGCGTCGCCTTCGCCGCGCTCTGGCAGGTGTGACCGCCGCCGCGGTTGCATTTTGCGCGCCGGTGTGGTACGATGGGGATGCCCGGTGCGCCGGGTCAAGAGAGAAACCGCGGTATGTCCGCTGTCCGGCGGCGTCCGCAAGGGGAGGGGAAGAGGACGGATAACCTGTTTTTTTGCCTGAATGCGACCGTCCCGATTTTTGCGATCATCCTGCTGGGCCGCGTGCTGCGCGCCCGGCACTTTTTTGCGCCGCAGGCGCTGGCCGACCTTGACCGGCTTTCGTTCAAGGTGCTGCTGCCCGTGCTGCTGTTCCGCGACATCGCCGCCGGGCGCATCACCGAGCAGTTCGACCTGAAGTTTTTCCTGTTCTGCGCGATCGTGACGACCGTGTACTTTTTTGCCATCTGGTTTGGCGCAGCTAAGCTGCTGCCCGACAAAAGCATGGTCGGCGCGTTCACGCAGGGCGCGTTCCGCGGCTCGCAGGCCATTTTGGGCGTGGCGTTTGTGCAGAACCTGTACGGCGACGCCGGACTGGTGCCGCTGATGATCGTGGCGAGCGTGCCGCTGTACAACATCTTTTCGGTGCTCGTGCTGACGGTCACCGCGCCCGATGCCAAAACCGCGCAGCACCACGGCGTCGTTTCGCGCACGCTGGGCGGTATCATCTCGAACCCGATCATCCTCGGCATCCTCGCCGGCCTGCCGTTTTCGCTGTTACAGGTCGATTTCCCGCCCATGCTTGCCAAAGGGCTGGACATGCTGGCGGGCTGCGCGACACCGGTCGCGCTCATCAGCATCGGCGCGGGCTTTGAGGGCGCGAAAGCCCTCAAAAAGCTTGCCCCGACCTGCGCCGCGACGTTCATCAAGCTCATTTTGCTGCCGGTCGTCTTCCTGCCCATCGCCGCGTGGATGGGCTTCCGCGATCAGGCGATGGTCGCGCTCGTCATCCTGTGCGGCGCGCCGAGCACGGTGTCCGGCTATGTGATGGCCAAAAACATGGGCGGCGACCATGTGCTGGCGGCGTCCATCGTCGTGCTGAGCACGGCGCTGAGCGCCGTGACGCTGACCGTCACGCTGTTTATCCTGCGCACCGCAGGTCTGATTTGACATTTGACATGATCCCTCCGGGCTGGTATTGTAAGAGTGACAATGCCAGTTTGGAGGGATTTTTCATGCCGGATTTCACCTTTGCCGACCTGATGCAGTTTTTCGACCGCCGGGAGCGCGAGTACGCGCTCTGTCAGGCGTTTGTCCGGCAGGTGCTGGACGCCTGCCCGGACACGCGCCTCCGCGTGCAGAAAACGCAGGTGACGCTCGAAAACCGCCACGGCTTCGCCTTTGTGTCGCTGCCGCGCCGCAAGGTCAAGGAGCCGACGATCGTCGTGACCTTCGGCCTGTCGCACCGCGTCTCCTCGCCGCGCATCTGGCAGGCGACCCAGCCGTATCCCTACCGCTGGACGCACCATGTGCTGGTGTCGGACGAGGGCCAGCTTGACGGCGAACTGCTCGGCTGGGTCAAGGAGGCCGCGGCGTTCGCGGCGGTCAAGTGAGGGGGCAGGGCGATGCTGACCTACCACCTCGACCCGCACAGCGCTACGCCGCTCTACGAGCAACTGTACCGCGCGGTGCGCGCCGATATCATGTCGGGCGCGCTCGCGGGCGGCGACCGCCTGCCCAGCAAACGCAAGCTGGCCGCCAACCTGCACGTCAGCCAGATCACGGTCGAAACGGCCTACGGCCAGCTGCTGGCCGAGGGCTACCTTGCGTCAGAGCCGCGGCGCGGCTATTTTGTGCAGCCGCAGCTGGCCGTACCCAGCCCGGCGGCGCCTGCCCCCGCGCCGTCCGCGCCGGCCGACCACGCGCCGGACGACGGCTGCCGGTATGACTTCCGCACCAACATCGTCGACAACGGCTGCTTCCCGTTTGCGACGTGGGCGCGGCTCAGCCGCAGCGTGCTCAGCGAGTACTCCGACCGGCTGCTGCGCTCGACCGACCCGTGCGGCGCGGTCGAGCTGCGGCAGCAGATCGCGCGCTACCTGCGCGACTGCCGCGGGCTGGGCGTGTCGCCGGACAATATTCTGGTCGGCGCGGGGTCGGAATACCTGATGCAGCTGGTCATCCAGCTTTTGGGGCGCGACCGTGTGTACGGGCTGGAAAACCCCGGCTACCGCAAGCTCTACCAGATTTTTCAGGCGAATGGGGCGGCGGTTCGGCCGCTGCCGCTCGACAAGCGCGGCCTGCGCGCGGACGAATTGGCGAAAAGTGACGCCTCGGTCGTTTATCTGACGCCCTCGCACCACTTCCCGCTGGGCACGGTCATGCCCGCGCAGCGGCGGCTCGAGATTTTGCGCTGGGCGTCCGCCGCGCCCCGCCGCTATGTCATCGAGGACGACTACGACAGCGAGTTCCGCTACGCCTCGCGCCCCATCCCGGCGCTGGGCGAGCTTGACCGCGCGGGGCGGGTGGTGTACGTCAACACCTTTGCCAAAAGCCTCGCGCCCGGCCTGCGCATCGGCTATCTGGTGCTGCCCGACGCGCTGATGGCGCGCTACCGCGCGCGGTTTTCGCTCTATTCGTCGACCGTGCCCAGCTTCGACCAGCACACTCTGGCGGCTTTCCTGCGGACGGGCGCGTTTGAGCGGCATATCAACCGCAGCCGCAAGGTCTATCAGGCGCGGCGCGACGCGCTGCTGGCCGCGCTCGCGCGCGAGCTGGACGGCCTGCCGTACGAGGTGTCGCGCGCCGAAGCCGGGCTGCACCTGCTGCTGCATATGCGTAACGGCATGCGCGAGCGCGAGCTGGTCGACCGTGCCGCCGCTGTGGGCGTGCGGGTGTACGGCCTGTCGGCGTACTACACGCCGCCGGTCACGCCGCCCCGCGCGACGCTCGTGCTGGGCTACGCGGGGCTGACCGGGGCGCAGATCGACGAAGCCTGCGCGCTGCTGCGGCAGGCGTGGGACGCCGCGCCGTCCGGGACGGCGGAAGGGGCAAAATAAGCGTCAGACAAAATGGTGTATTAACGCGCTGTTTTGACGTAAAGCACGTATAATCAAAACGAAAACAAGATAAATGAACGATCGTTCGCTAAAGAACGGCCGTTTTCCACACTGTACGGCCATAGCCGCGCCGCTTTTGCGGGCGGCGCGGCCGCAGACCGGAAAACGCGGCGTTTCCGGGGGAATATGCGCCGCACCGGGGGCGCGGCAACTGCAACGGGCAAAAACCGCTTTGCACAGAAGAACAGTGGTTTTCGCCTGTCTTTCAAAATTATGCGAAAAATAAAAACAAAAAACGTAAAAATGACCGAACGGTCGAAAAAGCAAAAGACCGGGGGACGGCAGATGCGCTGGCGGTGGCAGGCTGGCGCGCCGCGGCCGGCACAGGCCGGGGACGCCAACTGCCCCTACCGTGCAATGCAGCAGGACTTTTGTTTTATGATAAATAAAATAAAAGATTGACTTTAATAAAATTAAAGCGTATACTGAAAGTACCGAAGGGGGTGGGCGCATGGCGATCGAAGTCGTGCCCGGCTGGATGGCGCAGCTGGAGGAGGAGGACGTCGCTTTTATCAAGCGGTTCGTGCTGGCGTCCGGCTCGCTCAAGCAGGTTGCGGGCGAGTACGGCGTGACCTACCCGACCGTGCGCCTGCGGCTCGACCGGCTGATCCAGAAGATCGAGCTGGGCGAGCGGCAGGACGAGGACCCGTACGTCGCGCTCATCAAGCGCATGGCGGTGAACGACAAGCTGGACTTCGACACGGCGAAAATACTCATCCACGAATACAAAAAGCGCCGCGCGGACGGCGCGGCCAACGGATAGGGAGGTGCTGGATATGGATGCGACGGCAATCGTGGTCACGGTGGTCAACACGGGGGTACTGCTGGCGCTGCTGGCGGGCGTGCTGGCGCTGCAGGTGTTCCTGTCGCGGCGGCGGGCGTGGTGGCCGGGATTGATCCTGCCGGTGTGCACGCTGCCGGGCGCGCTGCTCGTGCTGCCCAATGTGCTGCTCAACGCGCTGTCCATGGCGGAAAGCGTGGGGCAGGCGCTGGCGGGCGTGCTCGGTTCGGCGCTTGTGCTGCTGCCGACGGTGATACTGACGGCCATCTACCTGTTCTGCCGCCGCCGGCACAGGCAGCAAAAGCAAATCGACAAAATGAACATCCAAGACCTGTAACGAGGGAAGGGGAGAGGAAGATGTTTTTACCGGTTCGTATTTTGATGGTAGTGCTGCTTCTGGCGGCGGTGATCGCGCTCGAGGTATTCCTCGCGCGGCGTAAGGCGTGGTGGCCGGGCCTGGTGCCGCCCGTTCTGCTGTTTTTGTATTCGGTTGTTGCGATCGTCTCGTCGATCGTCGGCTATTACACGGTGTACGGCGCGGGCATACAGGTGACGGCGTCGTTCCTCGTCGACCTGTTTCTCACGTTCTTCCAGTGCAATATCCTGACGCTTGTGCTGCTGGCCACCTATTTTGTCTGCCGCCGCAAAGACCGGCAAAAGCAGCAGCTGGACAAAATGAGCATCCAAGACCTGTAAACAAAAGAAAGCCGCCGTTTCGGACAGACGCATCCAAAACGGCGGTTTTTTATGATCCGGTGAGCCCCCTGCGGTATGCGGGGGACAGGTAGCCGCCGAGGGCGGCGGTCATTTCCTTCGCGGCGACGATTTTGTCCGCCAGCGATACGATCCACGCCAGACGCGTCCGTGGCATCGCCGCAAGCGGGAACATATGGCGCGCAATCGCCTCACACTCGGCCGCGTTCAAGCCAAATATGCGCGCGGCGCGTTCGGCGGCGATGTGCCCATGCACAAAACCGTGCATCCGCACCAAGCGCTGCCAGCCGGCGTAGCGGCTGAGGAAGCGGCGGAAGCGGTCGCTGTGCCAATCGTAGCCGAAAAAGTCATGCAGCAGCGCTGCACGGACAACCGAAGCGGTTTCGTCCCCGGACAGACGCATCCGGCGGGCGATGGCATAGGCCATTTCCGCAACGGCGATCGAATGATCGTACACCGAATTGCCGGGACCGTGGTGCTGCAGCTGCCGCAGCTGTTGGAAGCGCGGATGCGCCACGATCTGCCGGGCGATCTGTTCGATTTCGCTGCCCATGGGACTCACCCCTTTCCCTCTATCGTGTCTCTATTATAGCGCGCAGCCTGCACAAAAACAATGGAAAAATTGTTACAGAATTGTGACATTTTACGGGAGCGGCGCAAGCAGCCGCCGCGTCACCCGGCGGTGCAGCAGCACGGCGAGCACCAGCCCGCAGCCCTCGGCAAGCGGGAAGGCGAGCCACACGGCGGCAAGGCTGTGCTGCGCCAGCAGCGCGGCCGCGGGCAGCACCACGACCAGCTGCCGCACGAGCGCCACCCAGAGCGACGCGCCGCCGCGTCCCAGCCCCTGCATGCAGCCGCACAGGATGACCGACGCGCCCGCAAAGCAGAACGACAGCGCGATCGTGCGGATGCCGGGCACGCCGAGGGCGAGCATGGCGTCCGATGCGTCGAACAGGCGCAGAAGCGGCACGGGCAGCGCCTCGAACAGCACCGTGCCCGCCGCCATGATGCCGGCGGCGAGGCAGAGCGCGTAGCGCGTAATGCGTTCGATGCGGCGGCGCTGTTTTGCGCCGAAGTTGTAGCCGACCATCGGGATGAGCGCGTTGTTCAGGCCGTACACCGGCATGAACAGGAAATTTTGCAGCTTGTAGTACACGCCGTAAAAGCTGACGGCGGTCTGCGAAAAGGGCATCAGAATGCGGTTGAGGCCGACGGTCAGCACGCTCAGCAGCGACTGCTGCACGGCGGCGGGTAGGCCGATGCGCACGATCTCGAGCAGGATGCCGCCGTCCGGCCGGAAGGCGCGGATATGCAGGTGGACGTCGTGGTTGAACCGGACGTTGATGAAAAAGCCGATCGCCATGGCGATGATCTGCGACAGCACGGTCGCGAGCGCCGCGCCCGTCGTGCCGAGGGCGGGGAAGCCCGCAAGGCCGAAGATCAAAAGCGGGTCGAGCACGCAGTTGAGCACCGCGCCGATCAGCTGCGTGACCATGTGGTAGACCGTGTTGCCCGTCGCCTGCATCAGCCGCTCGGCCACGAACAGCAGGAACACCCCGCAGGACGCGACGGTCACGACCGTGACGTAGCTCGTGCCCATGTCGATGACGGCGGCAGCGTCGGTGAACGCCGCGATAAACGCACGCCCGAACGCAAGCCCGAGCACCGCGAACACCAGCCAGCAGCACACGGACAGGAACACGCCGTTGACCGCGACCGCGTCGGCCTCGGCCTGCCTGTGCTGCCCGAGCCGCCGCGACAAAAGCGCGTTGACGCCGACGCCCGCGCCGGTCGCCACCGCGATCATCAAAAGCTGCACCGGGAAGGCGAGCGAGACGGCGGTCAGCGCGTCCTCGCTGATGCGCGCGACGAACGCGCTGTCAACGATGTTGTACAGCGCCTGCACCAGCATGGACAGCATGATCGGGAAGGACATCGTCACGATCAGCCTGCCTTCGGGCATCGTTCCCATTTTGTTTTCTGAAGACATTCCGGTTCCCTCCATGTCTGATAGGGGGTATCCAATACCCCCTATCTACAAAAGCGGTTCCCGTTTGCTCTCATTCCAATGCCGCATAGCGGCAGAAAGAGGTCAGAGGCCTACGGGCAAACCGCTTTTGATACCCCCGGACGCGGCCCAAGGCCGCTGGGTCGAGGGCAAAATCCGAGGCGCATGTCCCCGGATTTTGTTATTTTATGTCGCTTCGCTTCCAGCCGTGGCTGCAAACGACTACCGGTCTATGACCATCTGCCGGTAGGGGAGGTTTTCAAACCCCAGCGCGCGGTAAAGCGCCGCGGCGCGGGGGTTTTCGTCGGTGACCTCCAGCCGGAAGCGCGCCGCGTCCGGATAGGCCGCGCGCACGGCGGCGATCATTTTACTGCCCACGCCCTTGCCGCGCAGCGCTTCGTCGACCATCAGCTCTTCCAGCCAGACGCACAGACCGCCCGCTTCGTTCGACCACGTCAGCGCCAGCAGGCAGTAGGCCAACGGCCGGCCGTCCTCCTCGGCGATCAGGCAGTCGGCGTAGGGGCTGCCGTGCATCAGCAACTCAAAGGTGCGTTCTGCGTTCTGCGCGGGGATATCATGGCAGACGGCGGGCGAATGATAAAATGAATGTACCGCCTGCACGAAATAGTCCCGGTCGGATGCTTGGATGGAACGGATCTGCATGGAAACTGCTCCTTTACCGTATGGATCAGATCTGCGCGAGCGCCTGGTCGAGGTCGGCGAGGATGTCCTCGACGTTTTCGAGGCCGACCGACAGGCGCACCAGACCCGGCTCGATGCCTGCGGCGACCAGCTGCTCGTCGGTCAGCTGGCGGTGGGTCTCACTCGCCGGGTGCAGCACGCAGGTGCGGATGTCCGCAACGTGCACCTCGTTGCAGGCGAGTTGCAGGCTGTCCATGAATTTCATCGCCGGGGCGCGGCCGCCCTTGATGTCGATGCTCATAACGCCCGAGGTGCCGAGCGGCAGGTACTTCTGCGCGCGCTCGTAGTGCTCGTTGCCGGGCAGCGCAGGGTAGCGCACGGACGCGATCTTGTCCGACTTTTCGAGGTGCTTTGCCACCGTCAGCGCGTTCTCGCAGTACTGCTTCATGCGCACGGGCAGCGTTTCCAGACCGAGGTTGAGCAAAAACGCCGAGTGCGCCGCCGGGTAGCAGCCAAAGTCGCGCATCAGCTGCATGCGGCACTTGATGATATAGGCGAGGTTGCCGAAGTCGCGGGTGTAGGTGACGCCGTGGTAGCTCTCGTCCGGCTCGGTGAAGTCCGGGAACTTGCCCGATGCCGCCCAGTCGAACTTGCCGCTGTCGACGATGACGCCGCCGCCCTGCACCGCGTGGCCGTCCATATACTTGGTGGTCGAGTGGATGACGATATCCGCGCCCCACTCGATCGGGCGGCACAGGATGGGCGTGGCAAAGGTGTTGTCCACGATCAGCGGCACGCCGTTTTTGTGCGCGATGTTCGCCCACTTTTCAATGTCGAACACGGTCAGCGCGGGGTTTGCGAGCGTTTCGCCGAACACGGCCTTGGTGTTGGGCTTAAAGAGCTGCTGAATCTCGTCCTCATCGGCTTCCGCGTCCGCCCAGATGCACTCGATGCCGAGCTTTTTGAGCGTCACGCCGAACAGGTTGATCGTGCCGCCGTAGATGGTCGAGGCGGCGATGAAGCTGTCGCCCGCCGAGCACAGGTTGAGGATGGACAGCAGGCTGGCCGCCTGCCCGGACGAGGTCAGCATCGCGCCCGCGCCGCCCTCGAGTGCGGCGATCTTTTTTTCGACCGCGTCGCAGGTCGGGTTGGCAAAGCGCGAATACATGAACTCGGTCGGCATGTCGAACAGGCCGGCGATGTGCGCGGTCGAGTCGAAGCGGTAGGTCGTCGACTGGACGATCGGCATAACGCCCGGGCCGCCGTTTTCGGGCTTGTAGCCCTCGTGCAGGCATTTGGTCTCGATTTTCATATTCCAAAACTCCTTTACAGGCATTTTTTGCACAAGGCTATTGTAACACGCGGGCAAAAGCCGGTCAAGCATGCGCATCCTGTGCTCGACTTTGCGCGCGCGCTTTGTTATAATAAGGTATACCAAACCCAACGGAGGAATACGGTTATGACGGATGAAAAAATCGCGCGCATCAACGCGCTTGCCAAAAAAGCCAAGGCCGAAGGGCTGACCGACGCGGAAAAGGCCGAGCAGCAGGCGCTGCGCGCCGAGTATGTGGCGGGCTTCCGCGACAGCCTCAAGGCACAGCTGGATAACACGGTTGTCATCAACCCGGACGGCTCGTCCTACAAGCTGCACCAGAAAGAGGGCGGCAAGTGATCGACCTGCCCGCGCACGCCGCGCGCGCCATTGCGCGGCTGGAGGACGCGGGATATGAGACCTGGGCGGTCGGCGGCTGCGTGCGCGACAGCCTGCGCGGCGCCCAGCCGCACGACTGGGATTTGTGCACGGCGGCCAGACCCGCGCAGATGCAGGCGGTGTTCGCGGACGGGCGGGTGCTTGAAACCGGCCTCAGGCACGGCACGCTGACGCTGCTGACCGACGGCGGCCCGCTCGAGATCACCTCGTTCCGCATGGACGGCGGCTACACCGATGGGCGGCACCCGGACGGCGTGCGCTTTGTCACCGATGTGACCGCCGACCTTGCGCGGCGGGATTTCACGGTCGGCGCGATGGCGTGGCACCCTGACCGCGGCCTGTGCGACCCGTTCGGCGGGCTGGACGACCTGCAGGACGGCGTGCTGCGCGCGGTCGGCGACGCGGACGCGCGCTTCACCGAGGACGCGCTGCGCATCCTGCGCGGCGTGCGGTTCGCGTCGCAGCTGGGCTTTTCCGTCGAGCCGGGGACCGCCGCCGCCATGCGGCGACAGGCCGGGCGGCTGGCAAATGTTTCGGCCGAGCGGGTGCGCGCGGAGCTGACCGGCCTGCTGTGCGGCCGCTTTGCCCAGCGGACGCTGCTCGACTACGCGGATATCGTCACCGTGGCGCTGCCCGAGCTGGCGCCCATGGTCGGCTGCGCGCAGCAGCACCCCTACCACCGCTACGACGTGTGGGAGCACAGCGTGCGCGCGCTCGGGCAGATCCCCGCCGACCCCGCGCTGCGCTGGGCGATGCTGCTGCACGACAGCGGCAAGCCCGCCTGCAAAACCGTGGATGAAAACGGCGTCGGCCATTTTTATGGGCACCCGGGGGTCAGCCGCGCACTCGCGGAACAGGTGACGCGCCGCCTGCGCTTTGCAGGCGAACAGGCCGCGCGCATCGTGCTGCTGGTCGAGCAGCACGACCGCCCGCTGGGCGACAGCGACAAGCTGGTGCGCCGCCGTCTGGCGCAGGTCGGTGAAGCCCGCTTCCGCGACCTGCTGGCGGTCAAAAAGGCGGACGCGGTCGGGCAGGAGACCCACCCGGAGGACATCGGCCTGCTGCTGGAAACCGAGCGGCGGCTGGCCGTCGTGCTCGCGCAGGACGCCTGCCTGTCGCTGCGGCAGCTGGCGGTGGACGGCAACGATATGCAGGCGTTCGGCCTGTCCGGCCCGGCGGTCGGGGAGATGCTGCGCGCGCTGCTCGACGCGGTGCTCGACGGCGAACTGGACAACACGCGCGCGGCGCTGCTGGCGCATGCCCGCGCCCGGATGGAGGGAGCTTTATGACGAAGAAAGAACAGTTTCTTGACCTTTTTCACCAGAATATCCACCGCCCGGGCGCGGAAAAGCTGCTCGCGTGGATGGAGACGACCGACTTTTTCACCGCCCCCGCGTCGACGCGCTTCCACGCGGCCTACGAGGGCGGCCTGCTCGACCATTCGCTCAACGTCTACACCGTGCTGACCACCAAGCACTACGACGCGGAGGCCGACGACCTCGAGAGCATGACGATCGTTTCCCTGCTGCACGACCTGTGCAAGGCGGGGTTTTACAAAATCGAGCTGCGCAACCGCAAGAACGACCGCGGCGAGTGGGAAAAGGTGCCGGTCTACACGGTCGACGACCAGTTCCCCTACGGCCACGGCGAGAAATCGGTCTACCTGATCGAGCGCTTCATGCGGCTCAAGACCGAGGAGGCCATGGCCGTGCGCTGGCACATGGGCGGCTTTGACGACTCGGTGCGCGGCGGCAGCTTTGCGCTCGCGCACGCGTTCGAAAAGTACCCGCTCGCGGTCAAGCTGCACCTGTCCGACCTCGAGGCGACCTATCTGCACGAAAACAGGAGTGAATGAGCATGATAACCAAGGAATATACGCTGCGCACCGACCGCGAGGGCATGTATAACATCACAGCCAGCCTGCGCGAGGCCATCCGGCAATCCGGCGTGCAGAGCGGGCTGGCCGTCGTCCACTGTCCGCACACGACGGCGGGCGTCACGATCAACGAAAACGCCGACCCCGACGTGCAGCACGACCTGCTGCTCGGCCTTGCCGCGGCCTTCCCCGACCGACCGGCGTTCCGCCACGCCGAGGGCAACTCGGCCGCGCACCTCAAGTCCAGCTGCGTCGGCGCAAGCCAGACCGTGCTCATCGAGGACGGCCGTCCGTTGCTCGGCATCTGGCAGGGCGTCTACTTCTGCGAGTTCGACGGCCCACGCACCAGAAAATACCAGATCAAGGTGATGGCGGACCCGGCGTAATGCCGCGCGGACAGAAAAAAAGTCGGGCGTTGGCCCGACTTTTTTCGCCTGCGGCAGGGGGAAAGCCCGCGTTTGCGCGGCAAACGGCGCGCGGCTACGGCTCGATCTCCATGGTGGCCATCTGCTCCTTGGATACGCCGTGCGCCGCGCCGCGGCGCTCCCAGTAGCGTGTCGACGCGCGCAGGAACATCCGCTTGGAAAGCGGCATGGTCACCTGCCATGTGCCGTACCGCTGCGACGCGATGGACGCGGCCAGCTTTTTGAGCTTGGCATACACCAAAAACCGGAACGGCGTGGTCAGGATGGCCTCACCGCCGCCGATTTTGAGCACCGAGCCGAACGGATAGCCGTTCTGCCGGCAAAACAGCCGCACCATATCGACCGCAACGTCGTTCTGCTCCGGTTCGATAAAGCCGCAGTTGATCAGCACGGAGATGCGCGGCCTGTGCTGCGCCTGGCTGGCCTCGAGCGATTGCAGGAATTGCAGCAGCGTCGACGGGATGCCGTCTGCGTAGAGCGGGAACACCAGCAGGACGTCGCTAAACTCCTCCATAGCATGGCAGAGCATGTCATGGTTGTCCCGGCGGATGGTGTAGTAGGCGCTGTCCACCGGGCAGCGCCGGGCAAACTGCTGCGCATACTGCCGGGAATTGGATTGGGGCGCGCGCGGGCTGCCGTTGATGAGCATAATGTTTACCATGCCTGCACCTCCTGCCGCACGGCGGCTTCGACCTCGTGCTCGGGCACAAAGCGCACCTGATGGCTTGCAAAGTTCATGTTGTGCGCATTGCGCGCGACCAGACGGCGGAACAGCGCCTGTTCCTCGTCGGATATGTCGCCATAGGCCAGGATGGTGGCCTGCTTGGGCGCGACCCGGCGCTGGAAGTGGTGCGCCTCGCCGTGCAGCAGGCGGATAAAGGCCTGCTGGGTCGGGATGGCCCGCTCCAGCATGGTTTTCATCGGCGTGTCGTAGCCGCCGTACTTGACCCGGCTGACATACAGCACCCGGCTGCTCTCCGCGATGCGCGGATAGACGTGGACGGCGTCGTCCCGGATGACGCACCGGCCGGGCGTTTTGATCCAGCAGCCAAAGCAGCCGACACAGTGGCCGATGCGCAGCTGGGACAGGTCAATCATCGTGACGGCTTGGGGGTCGAGCGGCGGCAGCTCCAGCGGCCGGTCGGACAAAATCAGGTTCATGGCATTCTCCTGTCGGGTTGGGGTGGATGGGGTGACGGCGGGCGCCGTTAAGGGTATTCTACCATAAATCCGGAAAAACACAAGCGCGGCACGCCAAAAACAGGGCTGCAAAATATCAGGGCTTGCGCCCGCCTTTTTGCCCGTTTTCCTTGCTTTTCCGGACGGAATTTGCAAAAATGACCGACTGGTTTCCAAACCGCTGCCGCAGCGCGTCCACCGTGCGGTCCAGCTCGCGCTGCTTGTGGCGCTGCTGCACGTCGCTGTCGCTGTCAAACAGCGACAGCTGCTCGCACGACTGGTTTTCGGGCAGCAGGTTGGCGGCCGTCACGGTCAGCAGGCGCACGGGCTTGTCCATCGGCCAGTGCGCGCGCAGCAGCGCGAGCGTCGTCTCGAACAGCACGCGGGTGCTGTTGGTCGGCTGGGCGAGCGTTACCTGCCGCGAACGGTTGCGGAACTCCGGGTCGCGGATGGTCAGCTGCACGGTCTGGCAGACCAGCCCGCGCGCCCGCAGGCGGCGGCCGACGTTGTCGCACAGCGCGGTCAGCCCCATGCGGCACTCCTGCTCGCCCAGCAGGTTGTGCGCAAAGGTCATGCCGTTGCCCACGCTTTTGACCCCGCGCTCGGCGTAGAACGAGCGCACCGGTTCGTCGTCCTCGCCGCGCGCGTAGCGCAGCAGCGTGTCGCCCAGCTTGCCGAAGATGCCGTGCAGGAACACCGGGTCGCACGCGGCCAGGTCGCCGATCGTGTGTACGCCCAGATGGTCCAGCCGCGCGGCGGCGCGCCGGCCGACATACAGCAGCGTGTTGGCGGGCAGCGGCCAGACGCGCGCGCGGAAGTTTTCCCGGGAAAAGACGGTCGTGGCATCCGGCTTCTTGTAGTCGCTGCCCAGCTTGGCAAACGCGCGGTTGAACGACACGCCGACCGAGATCGTCAGCCCGACCTCCTCGCGCATGCGGCGGCGCAGCTCGTCCGCGATCTGCTCGCCCGTGCCGAACAGGTGCATCGAGCCGGTCACGTCGAGGAAGGACTCGTCGATGCCGAACGGGTCGACCAGGTCGGTGTATTGCAGGTACAGCTCGTTGCAGCGGCGTGAATACTTAACGTATTCATCCCGGTGCGGCGCGACCAGCCGCAGGTCAGGGCATTTGCGCTTGGCCTGCCAGATGGTTTCGGCGGTCTGTACGCCGCACGCCTTGGCCTGCTCGTTTTTGGCAAGGATGATGCCGTGGCGGCTTTCCGGGTCGCCGCAGACGGCGGCCGGGCCGTCGGCCAGCGTCGGGTCGAGCAGCGTCTCGACCGAGGCGTAAAAGGCGTTGCAGTCACAGTGCAGAATGGTGCGCTCCACGGCGGCCCCTCCTATCGAACATTTGTTTTTCTTATTGTACCAGAGATTCTGCGTCTTGACAACCTCCCGGCGCAGGTCTATACTGGGTTTTGCAAGCAAGGGTGCCGTGATGAGCGGCTGAGAGGGCGAGAGCCTAACCTTTTGAACCTGTTGGTTAGCACCATCGTAGGGAAGCTGTCGCATCGCGTATTTCAATGCCCCGGTTTTACCGCATGGTGAAACCGGGGCATTTTTCTTGTCGGAAAGAGGGGATTGTATGAAAGTAAATGGGGAAATCTGTACTTGTGAGCCGGAAATGACCGTGTGGTCGCTTTTGGAGCAGCGCGGGCACGACCCGCGGCGCGTCGCGGTGGAGCGGAACGGCACGGTCGTGCCGCGCGCGCGGTTTTCCGAGGAAATGCTGCACGAGGACGACGTGGTCGAGATCGTGCAGTTTGTCGGCGGGGGCTGACGCCATGCGCCTGACAAGGGAAGAACTGCACGCCGCGCTGGCCGGACGCCACGGCGCGGACGTGCAGGCAAAGCTCGACCGCGCGGCGGTCGGCGTGGCCGGACTGGGCGGGCTGGGCTCGCACATCGCGGTGCTGCTGGCGCGGCTGGGGGTCGGGCGGCTGGTGCTGGCCGACTTTGACACGGTCGACGTGACCAACCTGCACCGCCAGCAGTACGCGCTGTGCGACGTCGGCCGGCCGAAGGCCGAAGCGCTGCGCGCGCAGCTCATGGCGGTCAACCCCTATCTTGATTACAGGGCGTATACTACCCGCGTCACGCCGGACAACGCCGCCCGGCTGTTCGCGGGCTGCGATGTGGTCTGCGAGGCGTTCGACCGCGCCGACCAGAAGGCCATGCTGACCGAAGCGGTGCTCAGCGGCCTGCCGGACACGGTGGTCGTGTCGGGCAGCGGCATGGCGGGGTACGGCTCTGTAAACGCCATGCACACCGAACGCCGCTTTGCGCGGCTGTACGTCTGCGGCGACGGCACGAGCGACATTGCCGACGGCGTCGGACTGTTCGCGCCGCGCGTCGCGGCCTGCGCCGCCCAGCAGGCGAACATGGTGCTGCGCCTGCTGCTGGGCGAGACCGCACCGTAAGGCGGCGGCGCCATCACATATTTCGGATTGGAACAGGAGAGACACAACATGGAAGATCAACTGGTACTCGGCGGGCACGCGTTCACCTCCCGCTTTATCCTCGGCTCGGGCAAGTATTCGCTCGACCTGATCCACGCCGCCGTGCACAACGCGGGCGCGCAGATCATCACGCTGGCGCTGCGCCGCGCCAACGAGGGCGGCACGGCAAACATCCTCGATTACATCCCGCAGGGCGTGACGCTGCTGCCCAACACCTCGGGCGCGCGCAACGCGGACGAGGCGGTGCGCATCGCGCGCCTGTCGCGCGAGGTCGGCTGCGGCGACTTCGTCAAGATTGAGATCATGCGCGACTCCAAATACCTGCTGCCCGACAATCAGCAGACCATCCGCGCGACCGAGATACTCGCCAAGGAGGGCTTTGTCGTCATGCCGTACATGTATCCCGACCTGAACGTCGCGCGCGACCTGGTCGACGCGGGCGCGGCCTGCATCATGCCGCTTGGCGCGCCGATCGGCACGAACAAGGGGCTGGCGACGCGTGAGTTCATCAAGATCCTGATCGACGAGATCGACCTGCCGGTCATCGTCGACGCGGGCATCGGTCGCCCGTCGCAGGCGTGCGAGGCGATGGAGATGGGCGCGGCCGCCGTCATGGCGAACACCGCCATTGCGACGGCGGGCGACATCCCGGCGATGGCCGAGGCGTTCAAAAAGGCGATCGAGGCCGGCCGCACGGCCTATCTGTCCGGCCTTGGCCGCGTGCGCGACCGCGCGGCGGCGTCCTCGCCGCTGACGGGCTTCTTGAGAGACTGAAATACCCTCTAAGGGGGACGCTGTCCCCCTTAGATACGCCTTTGGTTCCGGTTGAAACCAAAGGCGATACCCCCCTCGCCTTTGCACGGCAAAGGCGGTTCGGGACACGCGTCCCGAAGCAGTGGTGTCTTTCCGACAACAAGTGGCCGGAAAGACGGATTGTAATCGCTGCGCGCGGTAGGCGCGCAGCCGCACGTCCCGGCCGTCCACAGGCGGCGACCCCTCAGCCGGCGGGCAGGCGCTTGCGGGGCACCGCGGCACCCGCCCCGGACAGGATGAACCCGCCTTTCCGGGGGTAAGGGTCGATACCGCCCTCAGGTGGCGACCCCTCTGTCGGCGGGCAGGCGCTTGCGGGACACCGCGGCACCCGCCCGGACAGGAGGCACCCACCTTTCCGGGGATAAGAGTCGATACCGCCCGCAGGTGGCGACCCCTCTGCCGGCGGGCAGGCGCTTGCGGGACACCGCGGCACCCGCCCCGGACAGGATGAACCCACCTTTCCGGGGGTAAGGGTCGATACCGTCCGCAGGCGGCGGCCCCTCAGCCGGCGGGCAGGCGCTTGCGAGGCACCGCGGCACCCGCCCCGGACAGGATGCACCCGCCTTTCCGGAGGTAAGAGTCGATACCATCTGCGCGGGGCGCCCTCCGCTTCGGCCCCCGTATCTTTGCGCAGCGGTCCCGGAGGGAAATAGGGGCGCTTGGCGCCCCGTGCGCCGTCTTAAGACCGGGAAAGGGGTTGATTCACAAGAAGGGGAAAACCGCAGGTTGTCCCCGTCTTGTGCGCCTGCGGAGCGCAGCCGCACCGTCTCCGCTGCCGGGTGCGCAGCGAAATGGAAGAAAGGAGCCTTTGCATGAATCACACCAAGGCGGAAATCGTTTCCGCAAGCTACATCACCGCCGAGACCGACCACATGGCCTACCAGCCCGGCATGGACAACATCGGCTCGGACATTCAGGACGAGGTCATCGCCCGCATGGAAGCCTACGATGCCGACCGCTACACCGCGGCCGACGTACAGCGCGCCCTTGCCCGCGACGTGCTGCAGCCCGAGGACTTCGCGGCGCTGTTGTCGCCCGCCGCCGCGCCCTTCCTCGAGCAGATGGCGCAGCGCGCGCAGGCCGAGACCCACAAGCACTTCGGCAACTCGGTGCAGATGTTCACGCCGCTCTACATCGCCAACTACTGCGAGAACTACTGCGTTTACTGCGGCTTCAACTGTCACAACAAGATCCGCCGCGCCAAACTCGACAGCGACGAGATTGAGCAGGAGCTGCAGGCCATCGCTGCGACCGGCCTGCAGGAGATTTTGCTGCTGACCGGCGAGAGCCGCACGATGTCGCCGGTCGAGTACATCGGCGGGGCGGTCAAACGCGCGCGCAAATACTTCCGCGTCATCGGCATCGAGATCTATCCGCTCAACGTCGACGAGTATGCCTACCTGCACGAATGCGGCGTCGATTACGTCACGGTCTTTCAGGAGACCTACGACGCGGACAAGTACAAAACACTGCACCTCGGCGGGCACAAGCGCATCTTCCCGTACCGCTTGAACGCGCAGGAGCGCGCGCTGATGGGCGGCATGCGCGGCGTCGGCTTTGCGGCGCTTTTGGGGCTGTCCGACTTCCGCAAGGACGCCTTTGCGACCGGTATGCACGCGTATCTCATCCAGCGCAAGTACCCGCACGCCGAGATCGCGTTCTCCTGCCCGCGCCTGCGGCCGATCATCAACAACGACAAGATCAATCCAAAGGACGTGCACGAGCCGCAGCTGCTGCAGGTCGTGTGCGCCTACCGCATCTTTATGCCGTTCGCGTCCATCACGATCTCGACGCGCGAGCGCGCGGGTTTCCGCGACAACATCATCGGCATCGCCGCGACCAAGATCTCGGCGGGCGTCGACGTCGGCATCCGCGGCGCTTCGGGCGAGTACAAGGGCGACGAGCAGTTCGAGATTTCGGACGGCCGCTCGGTCGACGAGGTCTATCAGGCCATCTGCGACCACGGCCTGCAGCCGGTCATGGCGGACTACCTCTATGTGTGACCGGCCGGGCGGGCATGGGTGTTTATGCCTGTATATGAAAGAATACTGGGTGTTTGCCGCGCTCAACGACCTGTGCGATAACGATCGCGCGCGCTACGGCGCAAACGTCAAGGCGTACTGGGAGAAGTACCAGCAGGCGCTGATCGGGCAGCAGGCCGACGTCGACGCGGATATGGCGGCGATCTACGCGGAAAGCCCGGCCAAGGCGGAGCAGACCGCGACCGCGCTGGCCAAGGCGGTTTCGGAAGAAGCGTTCGGCTATGCCAAGACCATGCTGACCGAGCTGCGCGCCTTTATTGCCGACGATGCGGCGGGCAAGCTGTCCGAAACCGACGTGTTCACCCCGAGCGTGCTGACCGAAAACAAGATGCCGGCCTACTCGGTCGATATGCTGGCCGCCGAGCCCGAGCAGCCCGCAGAGACCGGGCAGCCTTCGGAACCGGAGCAGCCCGCAGAGCAGCCGGAGCAGACCACCGGCTTTACCGATGTGGCGGCGGATGCGTGGTATGCGCAGGCCGTGCAGTATGTGGTCGATAACAGCATGATGAACGGCAACGGCGACGGCACGTTCGAGCCGGAAATTGCCGTTTCCCGCAGCATGCTGGTGCAGGTGCTGTACAATCTGGAGGGCAAGCCGGAAGCGGAGGATGCAGCGTTCACCGATGTGGCGGCGGACGCATGGTACGCGGACGCGGTCGCGTGGGCGTCGGGCAACCAGATCGTCAACGGTGTTGAGGTGGACGAATTTGCCCCGGACGAGGATATCACCCGCGAGCAGATGGCGGCCATCCTGTTCCGCTACGCGCAGTATAAGGGCTACGACGTATCCGCGTCCAACGATCTGGGCGCGTACACCGACGCCGCGCAGATCAGCGGGTACGCTGTGCCCGCGATGCAGTGGGTCAACGCCACCGGCCTGATCACCGGCAGCACGGACACCACGCTCAGCCCGATGGACAGCGCGTTGCGCGCAGAAGCGGCGACCATCCTGATGCGCTTCGCGGAGAACATCGCCAAGTAAACCGTGCGGAACGGACATCCATGCAGCCTTTGGCTGTGTGTGATGCCGTAAGCGTCGCAGGCGTTTGCCTGCGGCGCTTCAGCTTGTCGAAAAAGTCCCCGCGCCGCAGCGCGCATTGTTCAGCCGCTCTGTGAGCGGCATCAAAAAAGCGAGCTTTGCCCGCTTTTTTGATACATTTGATTCGATCGGAAGCGTGGTTCCGATCGAGAGGCTGTCGAAAACTATGTTTTTCGACAGCCTCAAGCGTCGCAGGCGTTTGCCTGCGGCGCTTTTTTATGTGGCAAAACGCGCCGCGATGGGATATAATAGGGTCAGGTAAAATCTGCAGGAAAACGAGGGCAATCCACATGAAACTCATGGTGATCGACGGCAACAGCATTCTCAACCGCGCGTTTTACGGCATACGGCAGCTTTCCAACCACGAGGGGCTGCCGACCAACGCGGTGTACGGCTTCCTTGCCACGCTGCTGAAATTGCAGGACGACGAGCGGCCCGACCGCACGGTCGTCTGCTTTGACGTCAAGGAAAAAACCTTCCGCCATTTGAAATTTGACAGCTATAAGGCCACGCGCAAGGGCATGCCGGACGAGCTGGCCGCGCAGCTGCCGCTCGTCAAGGACGTGCTCGACGCGATGGGCGTTGTCCGCTGCGAGCTGCCCGGCTACGAGGCCGACGACCTGATCGGCACGATCAGCCGCCGCGCGGACGAACACGGCGACAGCTGCGTCGTCGTCACCGGCGACCGCGACAGCCTGCAGCTGGTCGGCGGCGGCACGACCGTGCGGCTGGTCACGACCAGGATGGGGCAGACCACCTACGACAGCTATGACACGGAGAAATTCCGCGAAAAATACGGCTTCGACCCGGTCTACCTGATCGACCTCAAGGCGCTGATGGGCGACGCCTCGGACAATATCCCGGGCGTGCCCGGCATCGGGGAAAAGACCGCGATGCAGCTGCTGCACGACTTCGGCTCGCTCGAGGGCGTGTACGCGCATCTGGACGACGCGCGCATCAAAAAGGGCGCGCGCGCCAAGCTGGAGGCGGGCGAACAGTCGGCGAAGGACAGCTACTGGCTCGCGACGATCGACCGGGGTGCGCCGCTCGAGCTGGACGTGGCCAACCTGCCCGAAGCCGTGCCGGATACACAGGCGCTCTATGACCTGCTGACGCGGCTGGAACTTAAGAACTTCATCAAAAAGCTGGGGCTGGGCGGCGGACAGGCCGCGCCGCGCCTGCCCGAAACGCGGGTGCAGCGGTTGACGCAGGCAGTCGAGGCGTTCGCCTTGCTCGACGCGCTGACCGCCAGCGACCGCGTGTTCGCCGTGCTGTCGGACACGCTGCGCGCGGCCTGCCTACTCGACGGCGATACCGCGTCCGTGCTGTTTGCGGACGATTTTGCCGAAAATGAGTGGGACGACCTGCTGCGCCGCCTGTTCGACGGCTCGGTCGAGCTTACGCTGCACGACGCCAAGCCGGTCGTCGCCGCGCTGCTCGGGCGCGGCATCCAGCCGGACGGTGTGCGCTTCGATACCTGCCTTGCGGCTTATGTGCTCGACCCGACGCAGTCGGGCTACGATCTGCCGCGCGTCGCGCTGGCCTACTGCAACGCCGAGCTGCCCGCGCTCGATCTGGACGACCCGGCGGCGGTCTCGCCGCTCGGCGGGCAGGACGCGACGGCCGCGGCCTGTGCGCAGCACGCCGCCGCCATCCGTGCGATCTATACCGAGGCGGCCGACCGCATCGAGCAGCTGGGCATGCGAAAGCTGTATTATGAGATCGAGCTGCCGCTCGTGCGCGTGCTGGCCGAGATGGAGGTGCTGGGCTGCGCGGTCGAGCCGGACGCGCTGCGCGCCTTTGGCGACCAGCTGGATGCGCGCATCGCGGTGCTGGTCGACCAGATCTACCGCGACGCGGACGGCGCGTTCAACATCAACAGCCCCAAGCAGCTGGGCGAGGTGCTGTTCGACAAGCTGCACCTGCCCGCGCCCAAAAAGACCAAGACCGGCTATTCGACGAGCGCGGACGTGCTCGAACGGCTGGCCGAGGATCATCCGATCGTCAGCCGCATTTTGGAGTACCGCCAGCTGAGCAAGCTCAAGAGCACCTACGTCGACGGGCTGCTCAAGGTCATCAGCCCCAAGGACGGCCGCATCCACACGCATTTCCAGCAGACGGTTACCGCGACCGGCCGTCTGTCCTCGACCGACCCGAATTTGCAGAACATCCCGGTGCGCACCGAGCTGGGGCGCGAGCTGCGCCGCATGTTCGTCGCGCCGGACGATGAGCATGTGCTGATCGACGCGGACTATTCGCAGATCGAGCTGCGCGTGCTCGCGCATATCTCGCAGGATGAGCACATGATCGAGGCGTTCCGCGCGGGGCAGGATATCCACGCCGCGACTGCGGCCAAGGTCTACCATGTGCCGCTCGGCGAGGTCACGCCGCAGATGCGCTCGTCGTGCAAGGCGGTCAACTTCGGCATCGTGTACGGCATTTCGGACTTCTCGCTCGCGCAGGACATCGGCGTGACGCGCAAGGAAGCGGGCGAGTTCATCCGCGCCTATCTGGAAACCTATCCGGGCGTGGCCAAGTATATGGACGACATCAAGGCGGGCGCCAAGGAAAAGGGCTATGTGACCACGCTGTTCGGCCGCCGCCGCGCGCTGCCCGAGCTGCAAAGCCGCAACTACAACATCCGCTCGTTCGGCGAGCGCGTGGCGATGAACACGCCCATTCAGGGCACGGCGGCGGATATCATCAAGATCGCCATGGTGCGCGTGCGCGACCGCCTGCTGCGCGAGGGGCTGGAAAGCCGCCTGATTTTGCAGGTGCACGATGAACTGATTCTGGAAGCGCCCAAGTCCGAGCAGGAAACAGCCATGCAGCTGCTGCGCGAGGAGATGGAGGCCGCTTTCCAGATGGACGCGCCGCTGGTGGCCGAGGCCAAGGCGGGGCACAGCTGGTACGACGCCAAGTAAGGCCGCCGCGCGGCAGGGGCAGGGGACGGACGCCAGTCTGCTGTCTCCTGTCCGGACGGGGGAGGGGAAGGGCCAGCCTGTCTGTTTGCCCCGCCGCTGCCGGCGATTTCCTGCGTAAGCAAAAAATGATTTGGGGTGTAAATCGCAGGAAGTATACATTTTTCGTCAAAATACATGGACATACGCGGGAAAATGTGTTATACTGAGCCTGTCCGACAGATGTCAGACGCAAGGGAGAACCCTATCTTATTGAGAAATTATATTAAATAAAAAATATTATTTATTTTTAGAAAATGCTATTGACATTCATCCGGAAGAAGATTATACTGATGGTGTTCCGATGAGAGAAAGGAAGGAACGGATTGAGAATCACCCATGAAGCGGATTATGCAATTCGTGTAACCTATTGCTTGGCGCTTGCGGGCGGCAAACAGTGTGCCAAGGATGTGGCCGAGGCTGCGGGTGTCACCCTGCGCTTTGCGCTCAAGATCCTGCGCAAGCTCACCCAAACCGGCATCACCAAATCGTACAAGGGTGTGGCCGGCGGGTATGAACTCAACCGCGCCCCTTCCGAAATCACACTCGGTGAGATCATTGAATGCATTGACGGGCCGATCGCGATCAACCACTGCCTTGCCAATGAATTCCAATGCACCCGTGTAGGCAACCGGAATGAATGCGACTTCCATCGTGTGTTCTCCGAGATCAACCGGTCTCTGCGGGATCAGCTTTGTTCCATCACGATGGACCGCTTCCTTCCGTCCCCAAAATAAATCACAAGAAAGAATAGCAGGAGGAAAAAATCATGAAGAAGTTTGTTTGCACCGTTTGCGGTTATGTTCACGAAGGCGACGCGGCGCCGGCTGAGTGCCCGATCTGCCACGCCCCGGCGGAGAAGTTCAAGGAGCAGTCCGGCGAGAAGACCTGGGCGGCTGAGCATGTTGTCGGCGTAGCGCAGGGCGCGCCGCAGGAGATCATCGACGGCCTGCGCATGAACTTCGAGGGCGAGTGCTCCGAGGTCGGCATGTACCTGGCGATGGCGCGCGTGGCGCACCGAGAGGGCTATCCGGAGATCGGCCTGTACTGGGAGAAGGCCGCTTACGAGGAGGCCGAGCACGCTGCCAAGTTCGCTGAGCTGCTGGGCGAGGTGCTGACCGACTCGACCAAGAAGAACCTCGAGATGCGCGTGGACGCCGAGAACGGCGCGACCGCCGGCAAGTTCGAGCTGGCGAAGCTCGCCAAGCAGCACAACCTCGACGCTATCCACGACACCGTACATGAGATGGCCCGCGACGAGGCCCGTCACGGCAAGGCTTTCGAGGGTCTGCTGAAGCGGTACTTCGGCTAAGCAAAGGCCAGTAAATAAGCACTTTTTGAGAGGGAATGGGGAGACCTGTTCCCTCTCTTTTTATTTTCATCTTGTACAAAAATGGTACATAGAGTTTTTCAGGCCCCATGTTTTCTCTTCAAGTGGTACAAACATGTACCATTTTGCATCTCTATGATACCCCGAAACCCCTTGAATTGCAAGCATTTCCGAGCATCTTTTAGGCAAGAAAAATACATCTCCGAAACAGGAAAATAACATCTTTCAGGCATCTTTTTAGCTGCCATTTTTCGATGGGAAGCACGGTTGATTTTTGACCGTGCTTTTTCTTTTTACTTTAGAGGTGTGTACCATTATAACGACACTGACTGATTTTGAAAATGCTATACTAAAGTCACAAAAGAGATGAGGAACACAAAACCTCACGAACAGAAAGGAAGAGTAAAAATGAAATCTGAGCGCATTATGATTTTGGTTTGGGCCGATTTGAACAAGCGAAAGATTTATGTTCCCCGCAAACTCATGGAGCGAGTACACATTCTGAATAGCGCCGAGGCGCAGTTGTACTTTACTTATCGAAACCGCTACCCCGACTTTGAGGTTATGGTAGGTTGAGTGAGTACCAATAAAACGACTTACGACTGTCCCGCCCCTGCTATACTTAAAGCACAAAGAGGGACAGAGAACAAGAAAAAAACAAAGCCCCTCAAAACAAAATCAAAATGAAAAA